>NZ_RAWQ01000379.1:0-4027 GCF_003668965.1 Corallococcus sp. AB030 | reverse complement strand
GCCGCTGCCCGCCCCGCCGCCGTGCCCGCTCCGGTGACGCCGGCCGCCGCCCCGGGCCCGTCCGCCGCGGATCTGGCGGAAATGCGCAACCTGCGCGCGAAGGTGGCGGAGCTGCAGAGCGCGCTGGAGGACTCGCGCGCGGAGACGACGCAGGTCGAGGACCGCGTGCAGTCGCTGGAGTCCGAGCTCCAGGCGAAGGCCACGGAGCTGGAGGCGTCCCGCTCCACCTCCGGCAAGAGCGACAAGGACACGTTCGCGCTGCGTGACACCGTCAACAAGCGCGACAAGGAGATCCTGCGGCTCAAGTCGGAGCTGAACCAGAAGGACCAGGAGATCATCGAGCTGAAGGATCAGCACCTGGAGCTGGAGCAGAAGGCCTCCACCTCCGACGAGGAGCTGAACCGCCGCGACGCGCAGATCAAGACGCTCACCACGCGCACGGAGCAGCTCACCACGGAGCGCAAGCGCGTGGATCAGCAGCTGGCCACCGCGAAGGAAGAGGCGCGCGGCGCCACCGCGAAGCTGGGCACGCTCCAGGCGGAGCTGGATCAGCACCAGGCCCAGGCCCAGGAGATGGTGGCCGAGGCGGACAGCCTGCGCGCCCAGATGGCCCAGCAGGACGCGGACCTCCAGGCGGCGCGCGACGAGGCCGAAGGGCTGCGCTCGCAGGTGGAGGCGGCGCAGGGCGAGCTGGAAGGTTTGCGCGGCGAGCTGGACGGCCTGCGTGGCGAGCTGGACGGCCTGCGCGGCCAGCTGGAGCAGTCCCAGGCGGACCTCTCCAACCAGAGCGCCCAGGCGGCCGCGGAGGCGGACGGCCTGCGCGCGCGCATCACCGAGCTGGAGCAGGCGGCGGTGCGCAACGAGGAGCGCGTGACGAAGCTCTACGCGCGCATCAAGGGCGACGAGAAGCTGCGCGAGAAGACGAAGAAGGCGCTGGCCATCGCGCAGCAGCTGCTGGACGAGCCGGGCACCGCCGTGGGCGACGACGCCGACGAGGAAGCCGCGGCCTGAAGCGCCGCGGTACCGCCTGACGAAACCGGGGGAAGGCGCGGGCTTGTGCGCCGCCCTCCCCCACTCCACGCCCTGGTTACTTGCTGGGTTGCTTCGGGGTCGTCTTCTTCTCGTGCAGCTTCTTGGCGAAGGACTGCACGGCGGCGGGCACGTTCTTGTCGCGGGACAGGTCCTTCAGCTCCGCGTCGCGCAGCGTGTTGAGGAACTTCATGGTGACGGTGAGCGGCACCTTGGGGTTCTTCACCAGCGCGAGCTTCACCTTCTGCATCTTCGTCCACTCGCGGTTGTTGTAGATGACGCGCAGCACGTCGTCGTTGACGGCGCGGTTCGCGGCGCACGCGAGCACCTCGCCGTCGGTGATGCGAGGGCTGCGGATGACGGCCACGCAGACGAGCTTGTTGGTGTCGCGGATGAGGGCGGAGCGGGCCTCCTTGTTGCCCAGCGTGCCCAGCTTGATCTTCTCCGCGATGGACATCTTCATGATGCGCTGCGCGAGCGTCATGCGCTTGCCCTCCTCCATGGGAGCGGCGTCCTCGGCCTGCGCCTCCGTGCCCAGCTCCTGGAGCACCTCCTCCGCGGTGGGGCCCGGATCCGGCGGCGCGGCGGCGGCCTGCGGGCCGTAGATGCGCACGCGCGCGGCCTGCATCGCGGGCACGTCCGCCAGCACCAGGCCGCTGCGGACCGCGAAGTCGCAGATGCTGTCCACCAGTGACACCGGGACGCCGGGGTTGGCGCACAGGCCGCGGATGATGCCCTCGTTGCGCAGCAGGCGCAGCTGGTTCTGGGAGATGATCTCCGCCACCTTCGGGCTGCACGTGCCGGCCACGCTGGCCACGGCGTCGTCCGGCGTCTCCGAGTTGAGGACGAGCATCTCCGCGTAGGCTTCCTTGTCCTTGAGCAGGCCCAGGAAGTAGCCCAGCACGGGCGGCTGCACGCCCTCGTCGCGCAGCGCGGATCCGAGGATGCGGTCCGGCAGGCCGGAGGACGTCTTGGCGGCCGTCTCGCGCACGCCCGCGTCCGGGTCGAACGTGAGCATGTAGAGGGCGCCCAGCATGTCCGCAGGATTGAGCGGCACCAGGGACTTGGCCGCCATCATCCGCAGGGGCACGGGGGCGTTGGGGTCCACGTGCTTGCGCAGGTTGGGCGGCAGGAACTCCGCGTTGAAGGGGCAGCCCGGGGGCGGGGCCGGAACGCTGGGGTCGGCGGTGCTCATGTCGCGTGATTCCTTCCGTAGATGATGCGCAGCCCCTCCAGGGTGAGGAACTCATCCACCTCCTGGATGGCCTTCGATTCACTGGCCACCAGCGGGGCCAGGCCCCCGGTGGCCACCACTTTCGCGGAGAAGCCCATCTCCGCCTCCATCCGCGCGCACATGCCGTCCACCATGCTCACGTAGCCGTGGACCAGGCCGGACTGCATGGAGTGCACGGTGTTGCGGCCCACCACGTGGGGCGGCCGGGCGAACTCGACGCGGGGGAGCTTGGAGGCGTTCTGGAACAGGGCCTCCATGGAGATGTTGATGCCGGGGCAGATGGCGCCGCCCAGGTACTCGCCCTTGGGGGTCACCGCGTCCAGCGTCGTCGCGGTGCCGAAGTCCACCACGATGAGGCCACGGTGGTGCTTCTCGTAGGCGGCGACGGCGTTGACGATGCGGTCCGCGCCCACCTCGCGCGGGTTGTCGTAGAGGATGGGCATGCCCGTCTTCACGCCCGGGCCCACGAACATGGGGCGCGTCTTGAAGTAGCGCTCGCTCATCTTCTCCAGGATGAACTGGAGCGGCGGCACCACGCTGGACACCGCCACGGCCTTCACCTGGTTCGCGTCGACGCCGCTCCACGCGAAGAGCTGGCGCACCTGGATGCCGTACTCGTCCGCGCTCCTGCGCGCGCTCGTCTCCAGGCGCCAGTGGTCCAGGAGCCGCCGGCCCTCGTACACGCCCAGGACGGTATTGGTGTTGCCGACGTCGATGGCCAGGAGCATCAGGGGCGCACTCTAGCGCTGGGGACGCAGCTGCTCCACGTCCCCCGCCAGCACGCGCTCCACACGGCCGTCCGCCATGCGCACCATCAGGGCGCCCGTGGGGTCGATGTCCTCCGCGAACCCCTCCCAGTCCCCCCGGTCCGTCCGCACCCGGACTGGGACACCCAGGGTGCTGGAGAGCGCCTTCCAGCGGGTGCGCACCGCGTCGAAGCCGGTGGCCAGGTACGTGTCCAGCCAGGTCTCCAGCCGGTTCCACAGGGCCGCGGTGAAGGGCGCGCGGGCCACGGGCCGCCCCTGCGCCAGGGCGACTGACGTGGCCGTGGCGCGCAGCTCGTCGGGGAAGTGCTCCTCGCCCGCGTTGAGGTTCACCCCCACGCCCACGATGACGAAGTGCACGCGCTCGGGTTCGGCGGACAGCTCCGTGAGGATGCCGGCCACCTTCTTGCCGGCGATCTGGACGTCGTTGGGCCACTTGATCGCAGCGTCCGCGCCCGCGTCGCGCAGCGTCTCCGCCAGGGCCACGGCGGCCACCAGCGTGAGCTCCGGCGCGCGCTGCGGAGGCAGCTCCGGGCGCAGGATGGCGGAGAAGTACAGGTTCAGGTTCGGCGGCGACACCCAGGCGCGGCCCCGGCGCCCCTTCCCCGCCGTCTGCTGCTCGGCCACCACCACCGTGCCGTGGGCGGCGCCGTCCTGGGCCAGCCGGAAGGCCGCCGCGTTGGTGGAGCCGATGGTGTCGTGGTGGTGCAGCACGCGACCCACCGCGCGCGTGGCGAGCAGCGGGTGGAGCTCCAGCGCGGAGAGCCGGTCCGGCCGGCCCACCAGCCGGTAGCCCTTCGCGGGCACCGCTTCGATGCGGTAGCCCTTCAGCCGCAGGGCCTCCACGTGCTTCCACACCGCCGTGCGCGACAGGCCCAGCCGGTTGGACAGCGCCTCACCGGAGATGAAGCCCTCCCCGCCTTCCGCGAGGAAGTTGAGGATGCGCGCGTCCTGCGTGAGCTCGTTCGTCATCTCCACGGGAGGCGGGCCGCTTCAGTTC
>NZ_RAWQ01000378.1:0-4074 GCF_003668965.1 Corallococcus sp. AB030 | reverse complement strand
CTCCTCCTGCTGGGCGGTGGGGGCCGGCTCCTGGGCCTCGTCCTTGCGCGCCGCGTTCGACCCCGCGCACCCGAGCAGCATTCCGCAGACGATTCCACTCCACACGAGCAGTCGCATGTTCCTCCAGGAGGCCCTTCACGGGCCGGTTGACCACGGGCGCCTACCGGTGGCGCAGCGCCGCATCGTAAGCGGCCCGCATCCCTTCCGCGGTGCGGGCCCAGGTGAACTTCGCGGCCTGACGCTGGCCCGCCTCCGACAGCGCGCGGCGCTCCTCCGGCGAACGCAGCACCCGGTCGATGACCGCCGCCAGGCCTTCCGCGTCGTCTGGATCCACCGCGGGCGCGGCGTCACCGCACACCTCCGGCAGCGAGCCCGCCGTGGACACCACCGTGGGCGTGCCCAGGCGCATGGCCTCCAGGGGCGGCAGTCCGAAGCCCTCGTAGCGCGACGGGAAGACGAACAGCGCCGCGCGGCGCATCAGCGCGTAGAAGATGGCGGGGGTCTGGTAGCCCAGGGGCCGCACGTCCAGGCCTTCCGAGCGCAGCCGCTCGATGCGCGTCTCCACCTTGCCGGAGCCGTACCAGGCCTGCCCCGCGAGCACGAGCGTGAAGGACCGGCCGCGCGCGTGCAGCCGCTCCTGCGCTTCCAGCACCAGCTCCACGTTCTTGCGCACGTCGAGCGAGCCCGCGTACAGCACGTAGTCCTTCGGCAGGTTGAGCGCGTGGAGGAACTCCTCGTCCGCCTCGTTCAGAGGGGTCGCGTTCACGTGGTCCACGCCGTTGTGCACCACCACGGTGCGCGGCTCCACCTGGGGGAAGCGGCGCAGCAGGTCCTGGCGCGTGCTCTCGCTGATGCACACCAGCCGGTCCGCGAGCATCAGGCTGCGCGCGAGCCACAGCCGGAACTGCCAGCGGTACGGCGCGGAGACGGTGTGCGGAAAATCCAACGGCACCAGGTCGTGCACGGTGAGCACGTACGCGGTGCCCGGCGTGCGCCGCAGCGGCAGGTTGAAGTTGCTGAGCGCGTGGTAGACGGGCGGCGGCGTGGCCTTGAGCAGCCGGGGCAGCGTGGCCAGCGTCCACGACGTTCGCTTCTGGACGCCGCGCGGATGTTCGCCGGACTTGCGCGCGCCCATCCGGTCCAGCCGGACGCCCTGGGCTTCGAGCGCCTCCGCGAGGCAACGGGTGTACAGGCCGATACCAGTGGTGGGCTCGTCCCACAGGGTGGCGTCGAAGGCGATGGGTCCGGGGGTCGACACGGGCCGCCTCATACCATGCCCGTGTGGTACACACGGCCCTCCATGGCGGTCCATCAGTTGATCCCAAGCTTCGGCCCCGGCGACGCCTCCGGTCAGGCCGCGCTGCACCTGCAACTCCTGCTGCGCCGCATGGGGCACGTGGGAGACATCTACGCGGAAGAGGTCGCCGGAGGGCTGCAGGGCCTGGCCCGCCACGTCTTCACGCTGAAGCCGAAGCCGGATGACCTGGTGCTGTACCACCACGGCATCGCGTCCCCGCTGAGCGGGCGGCTGATGCACATGGACTGCAAGCGCGGCGTGGTGTTCCACAACATCAGCCCCGCGCGCTTCTACCAGGACACGCCGCTGGAGCACGCGCTGGTTGCGGGCCGCGCGCAGGTGGCCGCGATGGCGCCCTTCCTGGACGTGTCCATCGGGGACTCGGACTACAACAGCGCGGAGCTGCGCGTCGCGGGCCACCGCAACGTGCACACCGTGCAGCTCCTCATCGAGCAGGAGCGCTTCGCCGCGTCCGTGGCGGATGCGGCGAAGCTCGCGGAGCTGGCCGGGCCCGGCCCCACCCTGGTGTCGGTGAGCCGGGTGATGCCGCACAAGCGCTTCGAGGACCTGCTCGCGCTGCACCGGGAACTGCTTCGCATCCGTCCCCAGGCGCGCCTGCTGATTGTCGGCGGCTACGAGCCGGGCAGCCGCTACTTCAAGTCGCTCCAGCGCGAGATGAAGGACTTGAGCGGAGTGCACTTCCTGGGGCGCCTGTCGCATCCGGAGCTGGTGGCCGTGTACCGCTCCGCGTCCGTGTTCGTCTCCATGAGCGAGCACGAGGGCTTCAGCGTGCCCATCATCGAGGCCATGGCCTCCGAAGTGCCTGTGCTGGCGTACGCGGCGGCCGCGGTGCCGGAGACGCTGGGCGGCGCGGGCATCGCGTTCGACCAGAAGCGCTACGCGTTCCTCGCGGAGCTGGTGGTGGACCTGTGCGAGGACAAGGACCTGCGCAAGTCGGTGCTCGACGGCCAGGCGCGCCGGCTCCAGCACTTCTCCCCCACGGCCGCGCAGGTGTCGCTCACGCGAGCGCTGGAGGGTGTGGTGGCGCCGCCGCCCCGTCCGCGCAAGGCCCCGGCGAAGCGGCCGCGC
Organism: Corallococcus sp. AB030; assembly: GCF_003668965.1. NCBI lineage: Bacteria > Pseudomonadati > Myxococcota > Myxococcia > Myxococcales > Myxococcaceae > Corallococcus > Corallococcus sp. AB030. Next base: position 1,688 of record NZ_RAWQ01000378.1, on the reverse strand, counting down.
GTGGCGCTGGTGGTGCAGCGCTTTGGCGAGGTGACGGGCGGAGCGGAGAGCCACGCCGCGCAGGTGGCGGAGCACCTGGCGCCGCACTGGGACGTCACGGTGGTGACGACCTGCGCGAAGAACCACCTGACGTGGGAGAACACCTTCCCGCCCGGCGAGGACCGCTTTGGCCGCACGAAGGTGCTGCGCTTCCCGGTGACGCGCACGCGCAACATCCACGCATTCAACGACATGTCGCGCCACGTGTTCGGGCACGGCAACGAGCGACTGCGTGAAGAGCAGTGGGTGGCCGAGCAGGGCCCGCTGAGCCCCGGGCTGATGGAGCACCTGGCCACCACGCAGGACGCGTACGACGGCTACCTGTTCTTCACGTACCTCTACGCGCCCACGGCGTGGGGGCTGCCGCTGGTGTCGGACCGCGCGCTGCTGGTGCCCACCGCGCATGACGAGCCGCCCATCCGCTTCGGCGTCTATGGGGACGTGTTCAACCGTCCCCGGGTGCTGATGTGCAACACGCCGGAGGAGGTCGAGATGCTCGGGCGCTTCCACCCGAACCATGCGCGGGCGCGCGTGGTGGGCGTGGGCGTGGACGCGCTGCCGTCGGTGCCCGACCGCTTCCGGGCGAAGTACGGCGTGCACGGCCGCTACCTGCTCTACGTGGGCCGGCTGGAGCCGGGCAAGGGCGTGCCGGACCTGCTGAAGTTCCACCGCCAGCTGCGGGAGCGCTACCAGGACGCGCCGGAGTTGGTGCTCGCGGGCGAAGCGCACATGGACGTGAGCGGAGAGGGCGTGCGGCACGTGGGGCGCATCTCCGAGCAGGACAAGCACGACGCGCTGGCGGGAGCGCTGGCGGTGGTGGTGCCGTCGAAGTTCGAGAGCCTGTCGCTCCTGACGCTGGAGGCGTTCGCGCAGGGGACGCCGGTGCTGGTGAACGGGCACTCGGAGGTGCTCGTGGGACAGGTGGAGCGCAGTGGCGCGGGCCGGGTGTACCGGGGGCTTGCGTCGTTCGTGGAAGGGCTGCGCGAGGTGGGCGAGGCCCGGGACGCGATGGGCAAGAGGGCCCGCATCTACGCGCAACGGCACACGTGGCCCCAGGTGGTCGCGGCGTACCGGGAAGAGATGGCGCGCATCGTGGAGGAGACACACCGATGAAGCTGCTCGGACGGGACATTCCCACGAGGGCCCTGGTGGCCCGCATCGAGGAGCGGCTGCGCGTGCGCGGGCTGCCCACGTCGGAACCGGCGGAGGTGCCGGAGGACGGCGTGGAGCCGCGCGTGGAGCCGCTGAGTTTCAACATGCACGCGCTGGAGGAGAACGCGGACACGACGCGGGCCCTGCCGCTGCACACGCACCGCGCCGGCATGGGGCAGGCGGTGCTGCTGGCCAAATGGGCCTTCCGCAAGACGTGCCAGGTGTTGATCAACGAGACCCTGGGCCGGCAGCGCGTGTTCAACGGGCTGGTGCGCGACTCCTACGCCCAGCTCTCCGCGGAGGTCCTCCGCCTGCGCAAGGAAGTGGACACGCTGCGGGCCCAGGCCGCGAAGGCACAGCACCCGGAGGCCCCCAGACCGCCGAAGCCGCCGCCCCCGGCCATCAGCCACGGCCGGCCCGCGCCCCGGCCTCCTCCCGCCGACGAAGGTGCAGGCCCCGCGTCCAGGGAGAGGCCGCTTCCGACTATCGACTACGGG
>NZ_RAWQ01000377.1:0-4199 GCF_003668965.1 Corallococcus sp. AB030 | reverse complement strand
GTTCTGACGGACGCGGGGCTGGGGCCCGGCGGCCTCATCCCGGAGGAGTGAGGCCGCTCTGCTGGCCAGTGAGCACGGCCCCGCCCGGCCGCGGCTGAATCAGGGGGAGGCACTGCTAATCTTGAAGGCTCGGTACGTCAGCACCCTTTCGGGAGACGCGATGAACGGCGCGAACGACGGACGACCCGGCCAGCCCTCTGCTTCCTCCGAGGACGAGGCGTCGCTGGCGGACGGCGAGTCCGATGCCGCGGGCCTGGAGGCCCGTCCGAAGTCGAAGCCCATCTACGTGTTGGAGGGCAACACGCTGAGGACGCGGCTGACGCGCGAGCTGGGCATCCACTATCCCTTCGTCGGAGCGGGCATGGCGTTCGTGTCCCTGCCTCCGTTGGTGGTGGCGGTGTCGGAAGCGGGCGGCCTGGGAATGTTGGGTACGGCGCCGGAGCCGCCGGGCGTGCTGGAGGCGCGGCTGAAGGCCATCCAGGCGGGCACGCAGCGCCCCTACGGCGTGGACTTCATCGTGGACCGGCTGGAGCCGCAAGGCTTCACGACGCGGGACCACATGGACACGTGCATCGCGGCGAAGGTGCCGGTGGTGGTGTTCCACTGGGCGTTGCCGCCGCGCGAATGGATTCAAGCGCTGCAGGCCGCGGGGACGCGGGTCTGGGTGCAGGCAGGCACGGTGGAGCTGGCAAGGCAGGCACTGGACGCCGGGGTGCAGGGGCTCATCGCCCAGGGGCGGCAGGCGGGCGGGCGCAACCTGGGCAGCACGCCGACGTTGGTGTTGCTGAAGGAGTTCCGGAAGCTGACGGACGCGGTGCCGGTGCTGGCGGCGGGAGGCATCGCGGACGGACTCAGCGCGGCGCGCGCGCTGCATCACGGCGCGGACGGCGTCTGGGTGGGCACGCGGCTGGTTGCGTCGGTGGAGGCGTACGCGCACCCGCTCTACAAGGAGCGGCTGGTGGACGGGGACGCGGGTGACACGGCGCTGACGACGTTGTTCGGGCCGGAGTGGCCGGGCAAGCGCATGCGAGTGATCCGCAACCGCGTGGTGCGCGAGTGGGCGGGGCGCGAGTCGAGCGTGCCGCCGACGGCGGAGTCGGACGCCATCGGGACGACGCGGCTGTTCCCGGGCGTGCTGGACGTGCAGTACGTGATGCCGAAGTTCAGCTCCTTCCTGCCCACGCCGGACACGCAGGGGGACCTGGAGGAGATGAGTCTCCCGGCGGGAGGCGCGAGCATGGCGCGCATCGACACCGTGCAGCCCGCCGGGCAGATCGTCGTGGAGATGATGGAGCGGGCCCGGAGGTTGTTGGAGTCGCCGGAGGGGCTGGATGAGGCGGATGAGGAGGACCGGGGGTAGCCCAACTTCATGGCCGGCTCTACTAGCAATGCAGCCGTAGCCACCTTCTTGTGCGGTGGCCTTGTCTTGCAGCCTCGCACAGGGAACGCATCAAATGCGAGATAGTCGACTACGTCGGTGCTGCATGGCTGCTGCTTGCCGCATGACGTAATAGATAGCTCGCATCTCCAAACGGGGCTTCTCGAGCGGTAGTGAAATCAGGGGCGTCCACTCCCTGGCCAAGATACAATACGAGTATCTCCTCAAGAGAGCTTGCCAAGTCTCCTGTCAACTGCGCTCTCTCTGTATCGCCGCGAGCGCTAAATCGCTCGCGGCGGCGCAGCGCGTGAACCATAAAAATGCCAATGTATCGCTCTGCCGCAATGGGCGCTAGCTGTGTTTTTGAGACAAACGCGGATGTCCATGAGCCCAGGATGAATGCCAATACAGGGGCCCACCATGCATGCAGGAAAGCAACTCCCAGAGCAGCGAACCTGAAGATGTTGACACAGGCTACAAGACTGCTTGGCCATCCACTGGTGACTGCATCTTGGAGTCCGTTCGGCATGGCCTTGCTGACGATCGGGTCAACCAGAACCTTTCCCAGCCATAAGCCAGTACAGTGAAGTCTCAGGCAGAATGGCGCAATCAGTCCGCCAGCAACCGCCATCCCCAATGAAATGATGAGCCACATAGTCTCTCGAGTGAATTGGTATCCAGGTGGATTTGCCGAGTTTATCCCAGGCGGACGGCTGGTGCATCCTGGCGTCAGAGTTGACCGACCTCGGTGGATGAAGTTCTCAGCATGCTGCAGGGCAATAAGAAGCTGTGAGGTCCAAGGGGTTGGCGGCGCAGGAACGTGATGACTACGACTTCCCCGGAATAGCGCTGCGATGGTGGATGCGCGGATGCATGGGCGCCGGCTGGGCGGCTTTGGCTGGGAGCATGATAGGCTGTTTGACGGGTGTCCAAACTGCGCCCATTGGGGGAGTCAATGCTGGAAGGCGTGAAGTCTGTTTCTCTATCCGCTGCCAAGACGCTTATTAATTCTTTGATCGTTGCTATCGTGGCAATTGGTGCCATTAGTTGGGTATATAGAACTTTTCGGCCGGCCCCACTCGTGGGTGGCGAGTTGGCTATTGCTCTGGCTAGGCAAAGTCTGCAAACGGGCGCTGAGGACTTCGCTGGTATGGCGAAGCGCTACATGAACATATCTGAGGAGGATCGGCTTGATGGTCTCGCTCAGTCGCGGTTTCGCGAGACCCGAGGGGTTCTTACTGTAAAGGGATGGAACGCGAAAGAACTGGGGGGCGGTCTCTACTTGGTTGGTTTCGAGTGGTCCAATCCCTCTGGTGATGGAGATGTGGGAATCTTCTTTGAGGTTGATACGGAGAATCGATTCGCTCGACCGATCGTTCCCGATGATGAACTCTCCCTTAAGTACGGAATACTGACGAAGGAGGCGTTCGAGAAAGCTGAAGCGCTCACGCGCGACGTCATCAAGCGCAAGTATCCCGAAGCCGCCATGGAGTATGCCAATCATCTCCTTACGGTCAGCGGAAAGGCTGGTGGCGACTACGATCCGAACGAGGTGGCACAATCTGTCCATCGAAGTCTCAAGGATGCCTTCGACCACCGTCGGGATCAGTTCCTCCGGGTGAAGATGGTCAAGGGGACCACGGTGGGCGAGTACTCCGCCAAGTACTGATGCGGCGAGCAGTCGTGCTGGGCAGAGGCATGTGAGTCGTTGCGCAGCGAACTGTTTAGAGGAACATCGCTGCTTGTAGCCGCCCCCTGGCTCGTAGAGGAACATCGCTGCTCGTAGCCGCCCCCTGGGTCGTAGCAGTAGGGGTGATAGGCCGAGGCGCCAGTTTTTCGACCTGGCGCTTCAGGCTATTCACCAGTGCTCGGTGGGATTGGAATCTGAATTGTTGCGAGCACGTAGGTTCCGGACACCATGCCGCATGACGAACTTGGCTCGTGAATCACTTCGGGAAGCGTGCCTTCAGCTGCTCCTGCCACGCATCCAACGCCTGATTCACTGCCATGCGTTTGGTGGCGGTCTCGGCTTTTGCGGCCTCCATGTAGAGGCCCACCAGTTTCCGCGCGAGGTCCGGAGCGACGTCCTGGCCCTTCGTGCGCTTGCGCAGCTCCGCGACCAGCCTGTCCAACCGCTGTGCCAATCGCTGCTCCGGCCCACTCGTCCGGGGCAGGGTGGGCAGCGAGGGCAGCAGGAGTGGCGGGACCTTGGGCATCTCTGGGACGACGACCACGGGCGGTGCGTCATGCAAGGCGATGCGCTGCGTCAGCTCCTTTTCGATGCCATCCAGCGCCACGTGGATCCGCGCACGCTCGGCCTCCGTCGTCGCATCCGCGGCGGCCCGGTACTGGTGGATCAGCTTGCCGCGCAACGCTCCGTCCTCATCCACGTCCTTCGCCCGCGCCCGCTGTTGCTTGAACAAACCAAACAACCGCCGCGCCAGCTTCTTTTCCGACGCCGTCGTGAGCGGCAGCGAAGGCAGTCCTGACTTCACCTCCGTCTCCGGCGCCTCTTCCTCGGGCGCCTCCGGCTCGGGCTCGGCCTCGGGCTCGGCCGTCACGACCGGCTCCGGCGCGGGTGGCACCACCGGATCCGGCGCCTTCACCACGGGCGGGACCGGCATGGGCAGACGCTGCTCCACCTTGGGCGGCGTCTCCGCGGGCCGGGTCATCCACCACAGGCCCGTGCCCAGCGTAACCGTCCGGCCAGTGACGTGCCGGGACGCTTGAAGACAGGCCCCGACCGTGCTCGGCGAGCGCCGCGAGGAGTGAGCTGTTCAGGGACTGGGCTGGAGGGGTGACTCGGGCGGGTCGGCGGTGC
>NZ_RAWQ01000376.1:0-4266 GCF_003668965.1 Corallococcus sp. AB030 | reverse complement strand
CACCTCATCCGCCTGCGCAACCCCAACCCTGCCCTCGTGCCCGCCGCCCCTGCTGAAGCCGCGCCGGCGCATGAAGGAGGTCACTGACCGTCATGGCCGAGACCGCACACGCACTCCCGCTCGACCCCCTCGAGCCCCGGGACCTCGTCGCGCCGCACCACGACGACAAGTCCCTCAATGAAACGCTGCTGGACCATGTCTGGCGCAAGCCCGGCAAGGGCTGGTTCATGCTGCTGGGCATCACGTCCGCGGCGCTGGGCCTCCTGGTCGTTGGTGTCACGTACACCCTCGCGCGCGGCATCGGCGTGTGGGGCAACAACCAGCCGGTGGGCTGGGCGTTCGACATCATCAACTTCGTCTGGTGGGTCGGTATCGGCCACGCCGGTACGCTCATCTCCGCAATCCTCCTGCTCTTCCAGCAGAAGTGGCGCACGAGCATCAACCGCTTCGCGGAGGCCATGACGCTGTTCGCGGTCATGTGCGCCGGCCTGTTCCCGCTGCTCCACACGGGCCGTCCCTGGTTCGCCTTCTGGCTGTTCCCCTACCCCAGCACCCTGGGCGCCTGGGCGCAGTTCCGCTCGCCGCTCGTGTGGGACGTGTTCGCCATCTCCACGTACCTCACGGTGTCCGCGCTCTTCTGGTACGTGGGCCTCATCCCGGACCTGGCGGCCCTGCGTGACTCGTCCAAGGGCAAGCTGCAGCGCACCATCTACGGCCTCTTCGCGCTCGGCTGGCGCGGCTCCGGCCGTCACTGGCACAACTACAAGGTTGGCTACCTGCTGCTCGCCGGCCTCTCGACGCCGCTCGTGGTGTCCGTGCACACCATCGTGTCGTTCGACTTCGCCGTGTCCCAGATTCCGGGCTGGCACGCGACCATCTTCCCGCCCTACTTCGTGGCCGGCGCCGTGTTCAGCGGCTTCGCGATGGTCATCACGCTCATCGTCCCCGCCCGCAAGTACCTGGGCCTCCGGGACGTGATCACCGACCGCCACCTGGAGAACATGAACAAGGTCATCCTCGCGACGGGCCTCATCGTGTCCTACGGGTACATGATGGAGCACTTCATCGCCTGGTACTCCATGAACCAGTACGAGTTCTGGACCTTCTACGTGAACCGCGCCACGGGCCCCTACGCCGGCGTGTACTGGCTGATGATCGCCTGCAACGTCATCACCCCGAACATCTTCTGGTTCAGGAAGGCCCGCACCAGCATCCCCATCATGTGGGTGGCGTCCATCGCGGTGAACATCGGCATGTGGTGCGAGCGCTTCATCATCATCGTGACGTCGCTGTCGCAGGACTTCCTGCCCTCCTCGTGGGACATCTACACGCCCACCTGGGTGGACTGGTGCATCTACATCGGCACGCTGGGCCTGTTCGGCACCCTGTTCCTCCTGTTCCTCAAGTTCGTTCCCGCCGTCGCGGTGAGCGAGGTGAAGGAGCTCCAGCTGGAGCTCAAGCACGCCGCCCACGCCGCCCATGGCAACGGACACCACGGCTCGGACGCCGCGGCCACCCACGGAGCGCACTAGCATCATGGAAGCCAAGGTCCTTGATTCCTGGGTGATGGCCGAGTTCGCCACCCCGGAAGCCCTCGTCTCCGCCACGCAGCAGATGCGCGAGAAGGGCTTCCAGGGGATGGACACCTACTCCCCGTACCCGCTGCACGGCGGGTCGGAGGCCCTCGGTCTGCCGCCCTCTCGCATGCCCTTCATCGCCCTGGGCGGCGGCCTCACCGGCATGGTGACCGCCCTCACGATGCAGACGTGGATGAACACCGTCGACTACCCGCTCAACGTCGGCGGCCGTCCGCTGCTGAGCCTCCCGGCCTGGGTGCCCATCACGTTCGAACTGAGCGTGCTGTTCGCCGCGTTCGGCATCTTCTTCGGCCTGCTCGGCCTGAGTAAGTTGCCGCAGCCCTACCACCCGGCCTTCGAGTCGGAAGAGTTCCGCAGCGCGTCCACGCACGGCTTCTGGCTGAGCATCCCGCACCCCACGGGGACGGACGCCGCGGACGTCAAGAACCAGCTGACGGCCCTGGGCGCGACCCACGTGACCGTCGTGTCGGGAGAGAACGAATGAGGTGGCTCATCCCCGCCGCCGGGCTCGCCGCGCTCACGGGCTGCAACGTCAGCTCTGAGTTCCTCCAGCGCATGGAGCACCAGGCCAAGTACGAGTACTACGAGACGTCCGAGTTCTGGCCGGACGGGCGCGCCATGCGCGTGCCCCCCGCCGGCACCGTCCCGCGCGAGCGGCCGGTGGGCAACCCGGGCATCTCCACGGGCCGCGCCAACGGCGTGGCCGTGAACGCCATCCCGCTGCCGGTGGACAAGCACCTGCTGGAGCTTGGCCAGAAGAAGTACAACATCGTCTGCTCGCAGTGCCATGGCGTGCTCGGCGACGGCAACAGCGTCGTCGCGGAGAACATGGCGCTGCGCCTGCCGCCGTCCCTGCTGGAGCTCGCGGACAAGCCGGCTGGCCACTTCTACACCGCCATCAACGAGGGCTACGGCATCATGCCGTCCTTCTCGGGTGAGCTCGACACGCGCGAGCGCTGGGCCGTCGTCGCCTATGTGCGCGCGCTGCAGGCCGCCCGCAGCACCGCCGGGACGCAGCCCGTCCCGCAGGAGAACCGATGACTGCCATGGAGCGCTACACCGGCACGCCCAAGCTGATGGTGCCCGCGTTCGGCCTGGGCGTGGTGGGCCTCGTGCTCACCGCCGTGGGCTTCTTCATGAACCCCGAGGCGACCAGCTTCAGCTACCTCTTGGGCTTCACCTACTGGGTCGGCATCAGCGTGTCCGCCCTCATCATGCTGGCCATCTTCCACACGGCGAAGGCGAAGTGGCCCATCGTCCTGCGCCGCGCCATGGAGACGATGTCCATCGCGGTGCCCGTCTTCGCGGTGCTCATCCTCGCCTTCATCCCCATGATGAAGCACATGTACCCCTGGGTGGATGGCTCGCCGCTGGCCGCCCACATCCACGGCATCGAGGTGGAGCACCTGTCGCATAAGAAGGCCCACTACCTGAACGGGACCTTCTTCGCCGTCCGCCAGGTCATCTACTTCGCGGTGTGGATCTTCGTCTCCCAGCGGCTGTACGGATGGAGCACCCAGCAGGACGAGGTGGGCGGGCTGGAGCTCACCGTCAAGCAGCGCCGCTTCTCCCCGGGCGCCCTGCCCTTCCTGGCGCTGACCATCACCTTCGCGTCCTTCGACTGGCTGATGAGCCTCACCCCGCTGTGGCAGTCCACCATCTTCGGCGTCTACTACTTCGCCGGCAGCTTCCTGGCCGCCTTCTGCGTCCTCACGCTGGCCACGATCCGGGCCCAGGGCAAGGACCTGTACGGCAGCCTGGTGAAGACGCCGCACTACCACAACCTGGGCAAGCTCATCTTCGCCTTCACGGCGTTCTGGGCCTACATCGGCTTCTCCCAGTTCCTGCTGGTGTGGATCGCCAACATCCCGGAAGAGGCCCCGTGGTACGGCCTGCGCATGTACGGCCCGTGGCGCGGCGTCTCCCTGGTCATCTTCTTCGGCCACTTCGTGCTGCCGTTCTTCACGCTGCTGTCACGCAAGCTGAAGGAGAAGACCGGGACCCTGGCGATGGCGGCCGTCTACATGCTTCTCATGCACGCCGTGGACCTGTATTGGCTCATCTGGCCGGCGTACTCCGGTGAGGCCGGTCCGACGTTCCACTGGACGCTCATCACGGCCTTCGTGGGCGTGGGCGGAGTCTCGGTGGGTTACGCCCTGTACCGGGCGCGCAACAAGTACACGTTCCCGGTGAAGGACCCCTACATCGCGGAGTCCCTGAGGTACGTGCAGCCATGAAGAAGACCCAGTCCGAAGTCGAATCGCGGGTCATCGTCGGCGCGCATGGCGTCGCCGCCGAGGAAGACCACCTGGTCATGGGGAAGATCATCGGCGTCGGTGTCGGCGCCATGGTGCTCTTCTTCGTGGGCGCGGTGTGGGCCTGGCGCATCCAGGTCGTCACCATGCAGGACGCCCAGCCGGACGGTCCTCCCCCCCGCCCCGCCGCGGTGGGCCAGTACGAGATTGGCATCGTGAACCAGCGCCTGTTCGAACAGGACTGGCGCGCGGCGGAGAAGCTTGGCGGCCAGCACCAGGCGCTGAAGAACGGCTGGGGTGACCAGCCGGGCGTCACCGCCCACAAGTCGCTGGGGCAGGCCATGGACCAGGTCATCACGACCGAGGCCCAGAAGGCCCGCGAGCCGGCTCCGGCGCCCACGCCGGCCCCGGCC
>NZ_RAWQ01000375.1:0-4279 GCF_003668965.1 Corallococcus sp. AB030 | reverse complement strand
GCCCAGCAGCAGGCGGAGCCCGCCGCCGCCGCGAAGAAGGTGGAAGTCCCCGCGGACTCCCCCTCCTTCGGCCCGGCCACCGCGAAGGTGACCATCGTCGAGTGGTCCGACTTCGAGTGCCCGTTCTGCAGCCGCGCCGTGCCGACCCTGAACAAGATCAAGGAGACCTACGGCAAGGACGTGCGCGTGGTGTTCCGCCACCAGCCGCTGCCCATGCACTCGCACGCGAAGATCGCCGCGCAGGCCTCCATGGCCGCCCACGAGCAGGGCAAGTTCTGGGAGATGCACGACAAGCTCTTCGCCAACCAGCGCGCCCTGGAGCGCGGTGACCTGGAGAAGTACGCCCAGGAGCTGGGCCTGGACATGAACAAGTTCAAGGCCGCCCTGGAGTCGAGCAAGATCTCCGCGAAGGTGGACGCGGACTCCTCCGCGGGCATGGCGGTGGGCGCCAACGGCACCCCGGCCTTCTTCATCAACGGCCGCTTCCTCTCCGGCGCGCAGCCCTTCGAGGCCTTCAAGCCCCTCATCGACCAGGAGATCGCCAAGGCCGACAAGGCGCTCGCCGCCGGCACCAAGGCGGAGGACCTCTACGCCAAGCTGAACCAGGACAACGTGAACGCCGCTCCGGCCGCCCCCGCGGCGCCCGCCGAGCCGGAAGTGCAGAAGGTGGAGGTGGGCAACGCCCCGGTGCGTGGCCCGAAGAACGCGCCCGTCACCATCGTCGCCTGGTCCGACTTCGAGTGCCCCTTCTGCAGCCGCGCCGTGCCGACCATCGAGCAGGTGGAGAAGGTCTACAAGGGCAAGGTCAAGTTCGCCTTCAAGCACCAGCCCCTGCCCTTCCACCAGAACGCGAAGCTCGCCGCCGTGGCCTCCATGGCCGCGAACGAGCAGGGCAAGTTCTGGGAGATGCACGACAAGCTCTTCGCCAACCAGCGCGCTCTGGACCGCGCCAGCCTGGAGAAGTACGCCCAGGAAATCGGCCTGAACGTGAACAAGTTCAAGACGGACCTGGAGTCGGGCAAGTTCGACAAGCAGATCGAGGCGGACATGGCGGACGGCTCCTCCAAGGGCGCCAACGGCACCCCGACGTTCTTCATCAACGGCCGCACGCTGGTGGGTGCGCAGCCCTTCGAGGCCTTCAAGAAGGTCATCGACGAGGAGCTGAAGAAGGCCGGCGTCGCGATGGCGGCGGAAGCGAAGTAGCCCCTCCCCGCTGTTGAAGCACAAAGGCCGTCGGCTCCCTCAGCGGGAACCGGCGGCCTTCGTGTTTCCAGCGAGTCCCCGGTGCGGCGTCAGGAGACGGCGATGGCGTCGATCTCCACCTGGGAGCCGCGCGGCAGCGCGGACACCTGCACGGTGGCGCGGGCCGGAGGGGAGCCGGTGAAGGCGCGGCCGTACACCTCGTTCACCTTGGCGAAGTCACCCAGGTTGGTGAGGAAGATGGTGCAGCGCACGACGTGGCTGAAGTCCAGGCCGCTGGCGGCGAGCACGGCCTGCAGGTTCTTCATCACCTGCTCGGCCTGCGCGACGACGTCACCGGGGACCAACTCCATCGTCTTCGGATCCAGGGGAATCTGGCCGGACAGGAACGTCATCTTCCCGGCGTCCACCTGCACGGCCTGGGAGTAGGGGCCAATCGCCTTGGGGGCGTCGTCGGAGTGGATTGCCTTGCGCGCCATGCAGCACACCTCGCGTTGCGGCGGCCCCCAAGGAGGACGGGGGCCGCGGGTCCGCCGCGGGCTGTAGCACAGGACAGGGCTAGATTCGCTCGACCGAGTAGACGCCCGTCAACCGCTCGATGGAGCGCATCAGGTCCGTCAGCTGCTTGAGGTCGGAGATGGTGACCTCGAAGGTATTGACGGCCCGGTCGTCGCCGGTGGCCCGGCAGTTCGCCTGGGAGATGTTGACGCTCTTCTTGGAGAACGTGTTGGTGATGTCCGCCAACAGGCCCGGCCGGTCCGCTGTCAGCACGCGCAGCGTGACGGGCCGCTTGAAGTCGCCCTTCACGTCCCAGGACACGTCCACGCGCCGCTCGGGGTCCGTGGCCAGGGCCTTCTCACACCCCACCGTGTGCACCGTCACGCCCCGCCCCCGGGTGATGAACCCCGCGATGGGGTCTCCGGGAACGGGGTTGCAACAGCGCCCGAAGCGCACCAGCACGTCGTCCACGCCGCCAATCTGGACGCCGCTGCGGCTGTTGCGCCCGACCAGCCGCTTGGCCAGGTCCGTCATGCGCGACAGGCCCGGCAGCATGGACGCGTTCGCCCCCGGACCGTTGCCGTCCGTGGGACGCGGAGGCGGCTCCGCCTGCGCCAGCTTCTCCTGCGGCACCAGGCGCATCACCAGCTGCTGCGGCGTCACCTTGCCGTAGCCGATGGCGACCAGCATGTCGTCCTCGACGCGGAAGCCCAGCTCCTCGGCGACCTTCTTCACCTCGCCGGAGCGCACCAGCTTGTTGAAGTTGAGCTGGAAGCGCTTGAACTCGCGCTCCACCAGCTCACGGCCCAGCTGCAGGCTCTTGTCGCGCTGCTGCTGCTTGATGAAGCCGCGGATGCGCTGCTGCGCGCGGCTCGTCTTGACGAAGGTGAGCCAGTCCTTGGACGGGTGCGCCTGCGGGCTGGTGAGCACCTCCACCGTGTCGCCGTTCTTCAGCTTGTAGCGCAGGGGAACAATCTTGCCGTTCACCTTGGCGCCCACGCACCGGCCGCCCACGTCCGAGTGGATGGCGTACGCGAAGTCCACCGGCGTCGCGCCGCGCGGCAGGCTGCGCACGTCGCCCTTGGGCGTGAAGACGAAGACCTCGTCGGTGAAGAGGTCGACCTTCACCGTCTCCAGGAACTCCTTGGGGTCCTTGAGGTCCTGCTGCCACTCCATCAGCTGGCGCAGCCAGGCGAACTTCTCGTCGTCCTTGGAGATGGGCGCGCGGCCTTCCTTGTAGGCCCAGTGCGCCGCGATGCCCTCTTCGGCGATCTTGTGCATCTCCGAGGTGCGGATCTGCACCTCCACGCGCTCGCTCAACGGACCAATCACCGTGGTGTGCAGGGACTGGTACATGTTGGGCTTCGGGATGGCGATGAAGTCCTTGAAGCGCCCGGGCACCGGCTTCCACATCTGGTGCACCATGCCCAGCGCCTCGTAGCAGGAGGGCACCGACGGCGCGATGATGCGGAACGCGATGATGTCGTGGATCTGATCGAAGTCGATGCCCTGCGACTTGATCTTCTTCCAGATGCTGTAGACGTGCTTGAAGCGCCCGCTGACGTCGCCCTTGAGGCCGCGCTCCTGGAGCTTGGCGCGCATCAGGTCGCAGGTGTCCTCGATGTACGCCTCGCGCTCCTTCTTGCGCTTGTTGAGCTGCTCCTCCAGCGCGAAGAACTCCTGGGGCTTCACGTAGCGGAAGGACAGGTCCTCCAGCTCCGTCTTGATCCAGGAGATGCCCAGGCGGTTGGCCAGGGGCGCGTAGATGTCCAGCGTCTCCTGTCCGATGCGGGCCTGCTTCTCCTCGGACATGTGATCCAGCGTCCGCATGTTGTGCGTGCGGTCCGCCAGCTTCACGAGGATGACGCGGATGTCCTGCGCCATCGCGATGATCATCTTGCGGAAGTTCTCCGCCTGCTTCTCCTCCTGGGAGAGCGTCGCGGACGCGGAGAACTTGGACAGCTTCGTCACGCCGTCCACCAGTTGGGCGACCTCCGGACCGAACAGCTCCGTGAGCTCCTCCGCGGTGGCGAGCGTGTCTTCGATGGTGTCGTGGAGCAGGCCGGTGACGATGGACGCCTCGTCCAGCTTCAGCTCCGCGAGGATGCCCGCCACCTCCAGCGGGTGGACGAGATAGGGCTCTCCCGACTTGCGGAGTTGCCCTTGATGGACCTTGGCCGAGTAGACGTACGCCTTCTTGATGATGTCCAGGTCGGGGTCCGGGTGGTACGACGCAACCCGCTGCAGGATGTCGTTCAGGCGAATCATCGAGGCGGTGACAATCGTAACTGCCTCAAACAGCAGGGGCAACGTTACCCTGGAACATCGCGTGCCCCGCCGGGTCCTGGAGGCCCGGGCGCCCTGGAAATTGGTCCGAGGCTTTCGTTGACCCGGCGTTTCACGCCCCCCTAGATTGGCCCTCTGCCCATGTCTCAGCTTCTGCTGTCCGCGCTCCCGGTGGTCTGCCCGAATTGTGACGGTTTCAACCCGGCACGCTCGGCCACCTGCGCACTGTGCGGCCAGGCGATGGAAGAGGCCGCTCCGGCCCCCCGTCCGGCGGCCACGACCCCGCCCCGGCCGG
>NZ_RAWQ01000374.1:0-4282 GCF_003668965.1 Corallococcus sp. AB030 | reverse complement strand
CGACTGGCCCCGGCCACCGCGGTTCATCGGAGGACGGCTCTCCTCCACGTCACCGGGCAGGGGAGGGGGCAGGTGCGAGCGGAACGCGGCGTCCGCCACCACCGGCACGCTGCGGCGGATGGTGCGCTCGATGTCGCGCAGGTACGCGCGCTCCTCGGAGTCGCAGAAGGACACGGCCTGGCCGCTGGCGCCCGCGCGGCCCGTGCGGCCGATGCGGTGCACGTACTGCTCCGGCACGTTGGGCAGGTCGTAGTTGAACACGTGCGACAGCCCGTCGATGTCGATGCCGCGCGCCGCGATGTCCGTGGCCACCAGCACGCGCAGGGTGCCGGCGCGGAACTCGTCCAGCGCGCGCTCGCGGGCGTTCTGGCTCTTGTTGCCGTGGATGGCATCCGCGCGCACGCCCGCCGCCGTCAGCTGCTTGGCCACGCGGTTGGCGCCGTGCTTCGTGCGCGTGAACACCAGCGCGCGCGGAATCGCCTTCGCGTCCTGGAGCAGGTGCGTGAGCAGCGCGCGCTTCTCCTCGCGCTCCACGAAGTACACCTGCTGGCTCACCGTCTCCGCGGTGCTGGACGCGGGAGACACCTCCACGCGCACCGGCTCCTTCAGGATGTTGCGCGCCAGGTCCATGATGTCCGGCGGCAGCGTCGCGCTGAAGAACAGCGTCTGGCGCACCTGCGGCAGCACCTTGATGACCCGCCGCACGTCGTGGATGAACCCCATGTCCAGCATGCGGTCCGCCTCATCCAGCACGAACACTTCCAGCGCGCGCAGGGTCACGAACCCCTGGTCGATGAGATCCAACAGGCGCCCCGGCGTCGCCACCAGGATGTCCACGCCCTGGCGCAGCGCCTGGACCTGAGGATTCTGGCCCACGCCGCCGAACACCACCGCGTGGCGCAGGGGCAGGTTCTTGCCATAGGTGACGAAGCTGTCGCTCACCTGGCTGGCCAGTTCGCGCGTGGGCGTCAGCACCAGGCAACGCACCGGACGCGCGCCGCCCGCGGGCGCCTTCGCCGACAGACGCTGGAGGATGGGCAGCGCGAACGCCGCCGTCTTGCCCGTGCCCGTCTGGGCCACGCCCAACACGTCCTTGCCCGCCAGGGCATGGGGAATCGCCTTCGCCTGGATGGGCGTCGGCGTGGTGTAGCCCTCCGCCTTGACGGCCTTGAGGAGCGAATCGGTCAACTGCAGTTCGTCAAAAGTCATGAAATCCCGCATGAGTAGGGTCGGCGCACTCCCCCTCAGGCGGGGGACCGACCGCGCAGCGCGCCCTCTCGCGGTATTGCGGGGGCGCCTGGCGGTACGCGGTCAGGCCAATCAGCGGCCCGAGGCACCTGCGAACGACTTGGAACCCCTGAGCCTCCGGAACGATTCCCGGTGCCGCCCAGGGCCCGGCCACACTGCCTGCAACGGGAGGCAATGTCCCGGGAAATCCTCCCCGCCCGCCTGCCCCCGACCGCTGTGGAGATTTCGGACAGGGCTGTTGGCCGCCTGCCCCCATCGTCCACAACCCTCCATTCCAGGCGCCGCCAGCCCCCTCTCTCAGCGCCCTCTCAAGCCGCCGAAATCATTGGTGTTGCAAGGAAGTGACGGAGGCCCGTTTTGGGCAGGTCCTTGGAATGATTGGGAAATTCCCCAGCCCCTGCCGACTGGCATGCCCGTTGCTAGCCTTTGCCGCGTCGCGCCGTACTGGTGCGGGCGGTGGACCCTGGTGAGGAGCGGGATTTGAAGCGGTGGCAGCGACAGACGGTGGGGATGGCCTGGGGGATGGGGCTGTGCGTGGCGGCGCTGGCGTGCGCCCAGCAGCCGAAGGCGGGGACGGCGAAGGCCTCCGGATTCTCCGCCCAGACGGTGGAGGAGAAGGCCCGCGCGCTGGCCGCGAAGCCGTACCAGGAGCCGCCTGTCGGCGTGCCCCCGTCCTTCGAGAAGCTCACCTACGATCAATACCGGGACATCCGCTTCCGCGACTCCGCGTCGCTATGGCGTGAAGAGGCGCTTCCTTTCAGGGCGCAGTTCTTCCACCCCGGTTTTTATTACACCCGTCCTGTGGGCGTGAACGTGGTGGAGGGCGGCAAGGCGCGCCCGGTCCCGTTCTCCACGGAGCAGTTCACCTACGGCCCCCTGGTGGGCACGCCGCCCAAGGGCAAGGTGAACGGCTTCGCGGGCTTCCGCCTCAACGCGCCGCTCAACACCAAGGACTACTACGACGAGCTGGTGGTCTTCCTGGGCGCCAGCTACTTCCGCGCGCTGGGCAAGGGCAACGTGTACGGCCTGTCCGCGCGCGGGCTCGCCATCGACACGGCGCAGCCGGGGGGCGAGGAGTTCCCCACGTTCCGCGAGTTCTGGCTGGAGACGCCGGCGAAGGGCTCCGACACCGTCGTGGTGCACGCGCTGATGGACAGCCCCAGCGTCACGGGCGCGTATCGCTTCGCCATCCGCCCCGGTGAGCGGACCGTGATGGACGTGGACTCCACGGTGTTCGCGCGCAAGGCGGTGCGCCAGCTGGGCGTGGCGCCGCTCACCAGCATGTTCCTCTTTGGAGAGAACGACCGGGGCGACTTCGACGACTTCCGCCCGGAGGTGCACGACTCCGACGGCATCTCCGTGTGGACGAAGAACGGCGAGAAGCTGTGGCGCCCCTTGAAGAACCCGAAGCAGATCCAGACGAGCAGCTTCCACACGGACGGGCTGTCGGGCTTCGGCCTGTTGCAGCGCGACCAGGCGTTCACCAGCTATGAGGACCTGGAGGCGCACTCCGAGCGTCGTCCGGGCGCCTGGGTGGAGCCGGTGGGTGACTGGGGCGCGGGCTCCGTGCGGCTCGTGGAGCTGCCCACCCGTGAAGAGATCCACGACAACATCGTGGCCTTCTGGGTGCCGGATGCACCGGTGCAGGCGGGTGCACACCTTCGCTTCTCCTACCGGCTGTCCTGGGGCTTCTCCCCCGAGGGCGCGAAGGCCGGAGGTTCCACCGTCGCGGCGACGCGTGTCGCGGCGGGCAGCAAGCCGGGGGCGCGTCGCTTCGTCCTCGATTTCACGAAGGCCAGTGTGGAGGGCACGGGTCCCGTGGAGGCGGTCGTCACCGCTTCCCGCGGCCAGGTGCTGCACCCGCGCGCGGAGGTTCACGCCGTCACGGGTGGCTTCCGCGCGGCCTTCGAACTCATGCCCGACGGAGAAGGCCCCGTCGAGCTGCGCTGCTTCCTGAAACGCGGTTCCGAGACCCTCACCGAGACCTGGAGCTACCTGTGGATTCCGTGACCACGCACCCGTTCATCACCTTCGCGCCCGCGATGCCCCAGGAGGCCCGCGCGGACACCCGCGCGGCGCTGGTGAGCTTCTTCCAGGACTTCGGCTTCACCGGCCGCAACGACCTGGAGAAGCTGGCGGGCTGGGTCCTGGGCACGCGTGAGCTGTCCCTGTCGCCGGAGGCCGCGCTGGCGCTCGCGCGGTGGCGCGTGGAGGGCTGGCTGGCGGAGGTGCTGGGGCCGTCGCACGTGGGGCCGTCGCTGATGGTGCGCGGCCGGGCCGCGTTCGTGCTGGTGGGCGGCGCGCGCTGGGGTGCGGACGTGCTGATGCGCGCTCCGTCCTCGCTGCCGGAGGCCTGGCGCCGCGCGGTGTGTGAAGCAGTGCCCATGTCCGCTCCGGCGGAGGTGCCCTGCCAGATGCGCGAGCAGGTGCTCGTGCTCAATCCCTTCATGGACATGCTGCGCCGCTGGCTGCGTCCCGCCGCCGGCCAGGCGGGCGTGTCGCCGTCGCGCTAGGCGCGCACCTCACACACAGCGAAGCCGCACGGGAGCCCGGAGTCCGCATGAACGCCCAACCCTACACTCCGGCCCTGGCGCGGCCCCGTCGCGTGATGGTGCTGGGCCTGGCGGCCCTGTCCACCGGTTTCGCCTCCGTGGAGATGCACCGGCTGCTCGCGGCTCACGGCACCACGGTGCCGGAGCTGTTCGTGCTGGGCCTGTTCGCGGTGTGCTTCGCGTGGATTGCCCTGTCGTTCTGGAGCGGCGTGGCCGGCTTCATCCAGCTGGTGGCGAACCAGCGGGTGCCGGGGCTGCGCTGGCCCACCGAGGAGGAGGCGGCCGGTCCACTCACGCGCCGCACCGCGGTGGTGATGCCCGTCTACAACGAGGACCCGTCCGCCGTGTTCGCGCACGTGCAGGCCACGTATGAGTCCATCGCCGCGACGGGGCAGCTGGACGCGTTCGACTTCTACGTGCTGAGCGACTCCACGCGGGCGGAGTCGTGGGTGGCGGAGGAGCTGGCGTGGTCGGAGCTGTGC
>NZ_RAWQ01000373.1:0-4324 GCF_003668965.1 Corallococcus sp. AB030 | reverse complement strand
GCCGTGGGGCCTACGCCGGACTCCTTCTCCTTCGCGGTCAGCGGGCGCAGCGTGAAGATGGAGCCGTCCTGCTCCAGGTGGAGCGAGTAGGCGCGGGCCACGGTGCGCAGGGCCTGCTCGGCGCTGATGCCGCGCAGCCGCACTTCGGCGGGGGTGTCCAGGTCGCCGGTGACGACCAGGTTCAGGCCGCCCTTCTCCGCGATGGTCTTGAGCGCGTCCCGCAGCGAACCGCGGAAGCTCACGTCGATGGTGCGGGCCGGCGCGGTGGCGGCAGCGGCGGGGGCCGGGGCGCCTTCCGCGAGCGCCACGGGGGCGCCGAGGAGGAGGGTCGGAAGCAACAGGCGGGGGAGGATCTTCATGGTCACGCTCAGGCTTCGGAGAGGGACGGAGGAGGGGATCCGGCCAGGCGCTTCAGGCCGAACAGCGACGTGAACACGACGAAGGCGACGATGCAGGCCACCGCCAGCCCCGCGGTGCTCCACAGGGCGTGCGCACCGCTGAACAGGCCTTCCACGAACGCGCGGCTGTCACGCACGCTGGATGCGAACGCGGTGCCCATGCGGCCGAGCGCCCTGTCATTGGTGAACAGGAAGCCCAGACCCACGCCCAGGGACGTGAGCAGGATGGCCAGGCCCGTCCACACCTCGCGGCGCTGGGGCACGGGGCTCTCCGCGACGCGGGCCATCACGTTCACGACCAGCGACGGGGGCGGGAGCGGATCCGCCAGCCGGAACAAGTCGTTCTCCAGCAGGCGGTGATCCTCCATCAGGGCCGCGCACGCCTCGCACTCCGCGGCGTGATCCAGGGCGGGACCCTCACCGGCCTCCAGCTCCGCGAAGAGGACCTCCAGATCAGGGCAGGGGGTGGGGCTCATCGCGTCTCCTCCTCGGCGGGCGCCATCTTCTTGCGCAGCTTTTCACGGGCTCGGAACAGGCGGGCCATGATGGTCCCGGGCGCGCAGCCCATGATCTGCGCGATCTCCTTCGTGGTGCGCTTCTGGACGTAATAGAGGGCCAGCACTTCACGGTCGTCCACGGAGAGCGTCTCCATGGCGGCCTCCAGTGACTGCCGCTCCTCGCGCGCGATGGCCCCGTCCTCCTGGGACACGTCGTTGCTGGGGAGCACCTCCTTCATGGGCTCCAGCTCCTCCGTGCGCACCTTGGTGCGGCGGCGGAGCAGGTCCAGGCAGAGGTTGCGGGTGATGGCGAGCACCCAGAGATCGAACGGGCGCGAGTCGTCATACCGGTGGAGGTTCTGGTACGCGCGGAGAAGGGCCTCCTGCGCGACCTCGGCGGCCTCCGCGTCGCTCTGCAAGAGGCGCAGCGCCAGGCCGTACACCGGGCGCTGCACGCTGCGAACGAGCGCTTCGAAAGCGGACGGGTCCCCCTTGCGGGCGGCCTGCACGTCCGCCTTCCAGGGGAGCGGGGCGGCGTCCTCAGCCATCAGCATTCCGATGGCCATGGGGAGCGAGTCGAGGGCAAGAGCGTTCACACCCTGGACTACGGGCGCGGCCAAAGGCCATTGCGCCGCCCTCGATCATCACTTCCGCTTCTGTTTTTTCGCGGACTTGGCGGCGGCCAGGCGCTGCTTTTCGGCCTTTTCCGCCCGGCTTTCGGCCTTCACCTGCTTGCGCTGCTTCTGCTTCGCCCGGAAGCCCAACGGAATCTCCGGCTCGGGAGCAGGCGAGGGGGCGGCCTTGACCTCATCCAGGTCCGGCAGCTCCTCGCGGGGCTTGCGGGCAGGACGGCCGATGCGGCTGGGGGGACGGGCGTCCTTCGCGGGCGGTGCGGCCCGGTCGTCGCGACGGGAGGTGCCCGGACGGGCGGGGCGCTCGGACGTGGCCGGACGCTCGGACGTGGCCGGACGCGTGGTGCGCGGGGTGGCCCGGTCCGCCAGGGTGCGGTGGCGGGAAGGTCCTTCCGAGGCACGCGCGACACTCCGGGCCTCTTCCACCCGGACCTCGTCGCGCTCGGTGGTGACGAGCCGCGGGCGCTGCGAGGTGCGGATGTCCTCCTTCGAGTCCTCCGTGTACTCGAAGTGGAACAGGCGCTTGATGACCAGCGTGGCGTACGCGCCCGGGGGCAGCGTGAAGGCCACGTTGACCTTGATGTCGCCGCGGTTCACGTCGTCGTTCTGCGTGCGGCCCACGACGAGCTTGTGCGGGAACATCACCAGCGGGCGCTCCTCACCCTTGAAGTAGAGCATCCGCTCCGCGCCCTTGATGCGCAGGTCGGGGAGCTTGAGCTTCTCCTTGCCCAGCACCCACGCCATGGCCTCCGCCACCTTCGGATCCTCGAAGGTGGAGTCCGGCCCCACGAGCGGGAAGGTCTTCTCGCGCAGCGTGTGCAGCACGTCCGGGGTCGCGTCCCGGAAGTGCAGCAGCGTGCCGGCCTGGTAGCGCATGGGGAACATGGCTTCGCGCGGCAGCATCAGCTGGAGGTAGCGGCGGACGCCCTCGTTCCAGAGGAAGCTCTGGTATTCGAAGAGGATCATCGCCCGGTAGTCCGAGTCGATCTGCAGGAACGCGCGGAGCCAGTCGCCCGGGTGTTCACGCAGGGAGCGCAGGATGCGGTGGTACTTCTTCGCGCCCTCGAAGGGCACGCGCGCGTCCCACTTGCCCCAGTTGTCGCGCCAGAAGCCCTTCACCTTGGCGTCCTCGGTGCGGTCCAGGTCCGAGGGGCGGGCGAAGTAGTTGTGCAGCGCGGCCTCGAAGTCGCCCCGGATGAGGTCCTTGGCGATGAAGCCCTGGCCGTGCTTGAGCGCGCCGAAGCGCTGGCTGTCGAAGTAGTTCACCACGCCCAGCCGGTTCACCTCCGCGGCGGCCAGGTTCAGCGGCGCAAGCGAGTCACGCGTGAGGGCACGCACGGTGACGGAGAAGCGGTTGGAGGTGATGTTCCTCGCGGACAGCGGCTTGTCCGTCCGGCCCAGGAACTTCAGGCGCAGATCGGGCTCCTGCATGTCCACGTCCGCGCTGTCCACGGCGATGATCTGCTCGGTGCGGCCCTGCTTGTCCTTCAGGCCGCAATAGCTGATGGCGCCGGGCTTGAGGCCGAACGCGTCACGGATTCGGTTGACTGCGTCAAAGGTGGACAGCTTCTGCTTGTCCATCAGGTAGACGCGATGCTTTCCGCTGGCGACTTCGTCGAAGCGGTAGGACTCCTTCACGGAGAAGTCCTCGGGTTTTTGCTTGATTCGCACGATGCCCCCTTACCACGTGACCGCCCGGATTGAAGCGTTCGCGCTGGAAATGGGCTTAACCTGCAACCCCATGAGAAACCTTCCCGTTCTGCTCCTGCTGGGGCTCGCTGGGCTCGCCGCCGGGTGCGCGACCCCGTTGTCCACCATGCAGACGGCCAAGACGCTCTCCCCGGGCCAGGTCCAGGTGACGGGCAGCATGGGCGTGTTCGTCCCGGTGGGGACGCTGGCGTCGGTGGTGGACGTGGGCATCGACCAGGGGCTCGAGGCGAAGCGGGCCATCGAGGAGGACCGGCCCTACAACCTCACGGAGGAGGACCAGCAGCGCCTGCTGACGGCGGGCCTGGCCCTGGCGGTGGCCCCGCCGGGGGTGAACCCGGAGCTGATGGTGCGGGTGGGGCTGCTGGACGGCTTCGACGTGGGAGGGCGTTACAACGGCAACGCGCTGCGCTTCGACGGCAAGGTGCGCCTGGCCCACGGCGGGCCGGGGCCTCGCCGCTCCTATGACCTGGCGCTGGGACTGGGGGTGTCCAAGTACCTGTTCTCCGGGGCGGTGATGGACGTCCTGGAGGTCGTCCAGCTGGGGGACTTCAGCCGGACCGACGTGGAGGTGCCGCTGTACCTGAGCGCCGAGTACGGCGACGTGTTCAAGCTCTACGGCGCCCCCAAGTACGTCTTCAGCCACACCCGGTTGGACGCCCAACTGGTGGACTTCTCCCAGCAGGGCAAGCCGGTGACGGGCTTCGACGCGAGCCTGCCGTCCGTGGTGAACAGCCACTTCGTGGGCTCCACGGTGGGCTTCGCGGTCGGCTACAAGTACGTGCACTTCTACGCGGAGCTCACCGGGGGCTACGTCTTCTGCAACCCCCACGTCTTCGGGCAGAAGCGGGACCTGGGCGGGATGACCTTCCTGCCGTCCGTGGGCCTGGGCTTCCGGGCCCCCGAGCGCCGCCCGGCCGCGTCCGTGAACCCCGCGGCCCCGGGGACGGTGGCCCCGCCGTCCATATGAGCCACCCGACGGGGACGGGGACTGACCGGCCGTGCAGGGCGTTGGTGGGCTGGAACCGGGGGGGCTTCGCGAGCGTTCCTTTGGGGCGGAAGGCTCTGGTAGTGTCCGGGCCGGTGAGGA
>NZ_RAWQ01000372.1:0-4388 GCF_003668965.1 Corallococcus sp. AB030 | reverse complement strand
GACGTCCAACGCGCGGATCACCGCCAATGGCGGCGGTGGTGGCGAGGGCGCCGCTGCCAGTGATGGAAGCGATGGCGCGAGTGGCCGCGAGGACTCCAACAGCAGCGCCAACGGCGGCGCGGATGGCACTCCCCTGGGTGGAGATGGTGGCAAGGGTGGCACCTCAAGCGCCCCCACGTCCGGCGACAACGGAGGAACGCTCGTGCTGGTGAACGGTGCTGGCGGCGGTGGCGGCGGCGCCGCGGGCTCCATCCACCTGCGCAGTGTTCGCTCCTGCGTCCTGAACGACGCCGTGCTCAGCCCTGCCCCTACGGGTGGCTGTCCCGCCCCCGCCCCCTGACGTGTCGGGTTGGCCACGGGTCACGTCATCAGCCGCGAGATTTCAGGGGAGAAGGGACGACAGGTAGACTGCGGAGCCGTGTATCGGCTCTGCCTGTTGGGATGTGCGTTGCTGCTGGCTGCCTGCGGGGAGAAGGCCCCCGACGAAGGCGCCATCCGTGTGTCCGTGACCTACGGCACCTTCAAGCCCGCGTGCGTGCGCGTGGAGGCGAAGGACGAGAAGGGGCACCAGGAGGCCACGGACATCCCTGCCAGCGCGTTCAAGAACCCGGAGAAGCAAGAGGTCCTGGTCGCGGTGCGCCGCAAGGCGGACTGGGACACGGCGCTGAGCCTCACGGTGTCGTCGTTCACGGAGGCCACGGGCAACCGGTGCGCGGGCGAGGTCGTGGAGACGCGCTCCAGCGAGCAGCCCGTGGTCGTCCCCGCGAAGGCGTTCGCCCGGTGGGACCTCCGGCTCTCCGCCGAGGACAGCGACAAGGACGAGCACCTCACGGGTGCCACCTGGAGGAAGCAGCCCGACTGCGACGACTTGAACGCGGACATCCACCCTGGCGCCACCGAGACCTGCGGCGGCACGGTGGACCTCAACTGCAATGAATTGGTGGGCTGCCAGGAGGCGAACTGCTACGGCACGCCATGCGACGACGGCGATGCGTGCACGCTGAACGACCGCTGTGTGGGCACGGGCCGCGAGGCGCGGTGTGCCCCCGAGAGCACGAAGACCTGTCCCCAGCCTGGCGGCGCGTGCCAGCCACGTCAGGAGTGCAAGCCCGAGACAGGCATGTGCGAGACCGTCAGCTCCCCCGCGGGCCAGCCCTGCGACGACGGCAACAAGTGCACGAACGCAGACAAGTGCGACGCCAACGGGACGTGCTCGGGCACCCCGGTGTCTTGTACCACCACGGAGCAGTGCTTGGCGGCCCAGGGCACCTGCAACGTGAACACCGGCACCTGTGACTTCACGCCGATCCCCAACACGACTCCCTGCCAGGACAACGAGAGGTGCACCGAGCCGGACCGCTGTGATGGGAACGGACACTGCGTGGGAACACCCAAGGTCTGCACGGCGCCGCTGTGCCAAAAGGTCAAGCAGGTCTGCTCGGCCACGAGCGACTGCGAGTTCGAGCCCGACGTCAACGGCCTCTGCACGACTTCGGGAGGAGTTCCCGGTGTGTGCCAGGCGGACCTCTCGTGCAGCCCGTTCCCCTACCGGCCCTACAACTTCGATCCGACGACCATCGCGGCCGCGGACATCGGTGAGCTCAAGACCAGCGCTGACATCACGTTCAACACCGCCGACAAGAGCTGGAACCCCACGAGTGCCATCTCCACCGCGGCATCGCTCAAGATTGTGTCGATGCCGCAGCAGAACGGGAATCCGCCCGTGCTGCTCATCCCGGTGAAGACACTCGAGCTGAATGGGCCCCTGCGAATCATTGGCCCTTCCCCCGTCATCCTGGCGGTCTATGGCGACGCGAACGTCAGCCAGTCCATCCTGGCCTCGGGCAGCATCATGAATCCCACCGCGGCTTGCGGCGCCTCCCAGGGCGGGAACGGCACGTACGGCGGAAAGACTGGCGGTGGCGGTGGCGGCGCTGGCAATGGCACGCCTGGCGTTAACGGAGGAGCGGGCTACAACAACAGCCAAAGGTTTGGCGCTGCGGGAACATCCCGGCCCACCGGGGCCGAGCCCCTCCTGGGAGGCTGCCCGGGCGGCAACGGTGGCGGCAATGGTTCCGCCACTCCCGGCACGGGTGGAGCCGGAGGCGGCGCCATCCAGTTGTCGGTCGCACGCAATCTGACGATTTCGAAAGCCGTCGGCGCGAGTGGCTTCGGTGGACAGAGAGGCGTTGGAGGGGGCGCGGGCGGGGGCGGTAGCGGCGGCAGGGTGGTGCTCGAAGCCTTCCAGCTGACGCTCCATGCGAGTGCCCGCGTCACTGCCAATGGCGGCGGTGGTGGCAGGGGTGGCAGCAGTACAAACAATGACGGCGTGGATGGAGCCAATGGCAGCGAGGACTCAGCGAACCCAGCCGCTGGCGGCGACAGCGGGAATGACACAGGAGGAAGCGGCGGCGCTGGCCTGAGCTATCCCCTCATTTGAAGATTCCCCTCGGAGAATGCATGAGCAGCCGAGCGAGCAAGCTCAGAGGGGAAATCGAAAATGAGGGGATGCTTCAGGGCGCTGGCGGGGCCGGCACGGCAGGTCCCGTCAAAGGCTCTGACGGAATCAAGGACGCCTTCAATACCGAAGGCAGCGGCGGCGGAGGCGGCGGCGCCGCGGGCTCCATCCACCTGCGCAGCGTCCAGTCCTGTTCCCTCGCGATTGGGCACCTCATCAGCCCTCCGGCCTCA
Organism: Corallococcus sp. AB030; assembly: GCF_003668965.1. NCBI lineage: Bacteria > Pseudomonadati > Myxococcota > Myxococcia > Myxococcales > Myxococcaceae > Corallococcus > Corallococcus sp. AB030. Next base: position 1,697 of record NZ_RAWQ01000372.1, on the reverse strand, counting down.
GGTGGTTGCACGGCCCCCTGACCCGCCTCCCGCCTGGAATTCCAGCAATGGAGGGCTGACGGGTACAGTGCGGCACCATGCGTCTGTTCTGTCTATTGACCTGCGTGGTGCTGCTGTCCGCCTGCCGCATGAAGGAGCCCGCCGAGGGCGTGCTTCGCGTGACCGTGAAGTACCCGTCCTACCGACCCCAGTGCCTACGCGTAGAGATAGGTGACGGGAGCAATCGGGTGGGAACAGACCTTCCCTCCGACCAGCTCAAGGGGCCTGACGCGAAGGAAGTTCAGGTCGCGATGGTCCGCAAGGCGGCGTGGGGCGATCGGCTGAACGTGACGGTGACTTCATTCTCTGCCTTCAACGGCAATCAATGTGCGGGGGCACTCGTGGAGGTCCACGAGGACCGTGCGTTGGATGCACCGCCCGGCAAGTCCATCGACTGGACCGTCACCTTGCTGGCTGCGGACCGGGATGGCGACGGCTTCGTCGCGAGTGTTTCCGGCACGGAATTGCCCGACTGTGATGACTCCCGCTCGGACATCTACCCGGGGGCCATTGAAATGTGCACCGCGGATATCGACTCCGACTGCGATGGCCACAAATCCTGCGAGGACAGCGACTGCTTGGAAAAGCCCTGCATCGATGGCGACGTCTGCCATGATCCAGGTTCCTGCAATGGCAGCGGTGCATGCATTGGCATACCCACACCTTGCCCGGCCAAGGATTGCACTCAGGTAGCGGGCTGCACGCGTAACTCGTCCTGCCTTTACTCACCCGATCCGGCACAACTCAACCAGCCTTGCGGCGAAGACGGGTCTGGGATTCCGCATGTTTGCCGTGCCGATGGCCAATGCGTCACGTTTCCCTTTGTCCCGAGCAACTTCGATCCGAACAGCATCCCAAGCCAGGAGATTGGTGAACTGCGAACCACCGGGGCCGTGGTGTTCGACACGAGCGTCGGCACCTGGGCGCCCGCTGGCGCTGGCCCAGATACGGGAGACTTCACCATCAAAACTCTGCCCCAGTCTGGAGACGCCCCCGAAATCCTTCTCATTCCCGTGCGGACCCTGGCCCTGGGCGGCGAACTGCGCATTGTAGGCAGCCGCCCGGTCATCTTCGCGGTGTATGGGGATGCGACCCTGAGCCATGACATCCTGGCCAGTGGGCGCATCGTGAACGGAGCGCCGGTTCCCGGAACCGGGGGCAATCGAGCATGCGCAGCGTCGCAGGGCAAGATGGGGACGAGACAAGTTTACTCGGACGAATCCGGGGGTGAAGCCAGGCTACAAATCCTGGGCGGAGGTGGAGGCGGCGCGGGCGGTGCAACGATTGGAGCGCTTGGCGGCAGCACCTCAAACACCTCGACCACGGGGGGTGACATGGGGGTCCAGCAGGCATCGGCCATCTCGCCACTCTTTGGGGGATGCGCGGGAGGCAATGGAGTTAGCCAGACTGGCTCCGGTGGCGCTGGTGGTGGCGCCATTCAGCTCTCCGTAGCCAGGACGCTGACCATTCGGAAGGTCGTTTCGGTGAGTGGCGGAGGTGGCCTGGGTGGCTTGGCGTCCACCACGATGTCGGCGGTCTCAAGCGGTGAACGCACCACGTGGGTGCTCACCATGGCACCCTGCTTGACGGGAGGCACTGGGTGCGAGGCAGAGGGAAAGCAGCAAGGCTGACAGGTGAGGACAGGCTGGAGATTCGTC
>NZ_RAWQ01000371.1:0-4524 GCF_003668965.1 Corallococcus sp. AB030 | reverse complement strand
GCCCCTCCACCGCGATGCCCACGCCCAGGAGCGTCAGCGTCAGCACCACCATGGCCCAGTAGCCGTCCATGTCGCCCAGCGGCGCCTCGTTGAGCGCGGACAGCGCGAGCGCGTTGGGGAACACGTGCGTGAGCGCCCAGACGGTCTTGTCCACCCAGTGCTTCTCGAAGCTGAGCCGGGGCGAGGGCGGGAAGATGCCCGCCTTGAACAGCACCTGCGTGACGGCGTACGCGAGCGCCAGGCCCGCGGCCATCACCAGCAGGTGCTTGATCATCCATCGCGCCGTGTCCTTCAGCGACACGGCGCGGTGCACCACCAGCGCCGCCGCCAGCAGCACCGCGGAGAACAGGCCGCTCACCTGATAGATGAGCGTCGCGCTTGCCATGCTCCCCACCGCGGCCAGCGCGTACGGCCACCGGACGGAGGCCTCCGCTCCCGGCGGACCGATGGCGCGGCGGGCGAAGGCGAACGCGCCCAGGCCCAGCATCAGCGCCAGGGCCTGCGGCCAGCAGATGCTCCAGTTGGCGATGACCTGCGCGGACGGCGTGACCGTGAGGAACCCCGCCAGCAGCGCGGCGGAGCCCGTCCGCCAGCCCTCCTTGCGCAGCAGCAGGAACACCGCCGCCGCGAGCACTCCCAGGCCGGCCACGCCCATCAGCCGCAGTCCCACCAGCCCGTCGATGCCGTTGGCCGCCTTCGCGGACACCTCCAGCATCCAGCCGTAGAGCGGGCGGCCCTGCGACGCGCAGAAACGGAGGATCTTCCCCGGCTCCTCGCGCGCCTCGCGCAGGATGGCGTAGTCGTCACGCAGGCCATACCGGTGGATGACCGCGCTCCAATAGATGAGCCAGGGAAGCAGGAGCAGCAGGGCCACGGTGCCGGGAACCACCAGCGCGCGCGGCGGGAGACGCTTCATCAACGAGAAGACCATCGAAGTTGACGCAACGTAGCAGAAGCCTCCCACTGACTCCCGGAGCAACCGGGACACGGCAGGGTTCCAGTCACGGTGAGAAGGGCGGGGCTCCAACTACCTGCGTGTCCTCACCGAACTCCGGGCCTCGGGGCTCTCTCACGATGTTGAGCACGGGCCGCGCGTCCGCGAGCGACGGAGTGAAGAGGGAGGGCTGGTCGGGGTCCGCGAACACGGTGGCGAAGTCCTCCGGGGCCAGGCCTCGCGCGAGCCGGGCCGCGAACGAGTCCTTGAGCTGGCGCACGTAGTACTCGACGTCGTAGTCGCGCGCGTCGTCGCCCGCGGGCTCGCCTGGAGTGGGGCGCGGGGCGGGTTCGCCGTCCTCGGTGAGTGCTTCCGGGAGCAGGCCCGCGCGGCCGCCGGTGGCGCGGTAGATGCGCACGCGCTCGCCCAGGGACCAGTGCTCGCGGCCGTTCGTGAGCAGCGCTTCGTACGGCAGCTCCCTGCGCTGCTTGCGCGTGGCCAGGTACTGCGAGGGGGACTTGGTCAGCCGCACCTGCGCGGTGACCTCGAAGGTGGGCACCTTCCGCCGCCGGAGTGCCATCACCGCGTCCACGTACGTGTCGCGCACGGCTCGCACGTCGCCGGCCAGCAGGTGCTGGAGGGCTCGGCGCAGGAAGTCTTCTCCATAGGGCTCCGCGCGGCTGGAGCGGAAGGCCACGCCGCGCAGCAGCAGGGGCCCGGCGTAGGGCTGGAGCGCGTAGTTCTTCGGTTCGTGCGACAGCATGGCGGCGTAGCGCCCGTCGAACTCCAGCTTCACTCGCGGCGGCAGCAGGGCCGCGACTTCCGACACCACGCGGCGCTCGTCTGCTTCCGTCCAGGCTTCAGGCACCGCGAAGTAGACGCCGTCCGTGTCGGCCTCCAGCAGCGTCACGCCCCGTTGTGCCAGCTCGCGGCACATCAGGCCCAGCAGTTCGCGTCCGCGCCGAGTCACCTCGTTGGCGGCGTGCACGTCCGAGAAGCGGGTGAGGCCCACCGCGCCCATGTATCCGTAGGCGGAGTTGATCAGCAGCTTCATCGCCGCGGAGATGGCTTCGTGCGTGTGCCGCTCCGGGGAACCGGGCGGGGCATTCTTCCCCTTGGCCTTCGCGTCCAGGCGCTGATCCACCAGCCGGTCCACCAGCGCGAGCAGCGCGTTCAGCCGGTCGCGCTTCGGCCCGATGCGGTACTGGCGCATCAGCGATGGGTAGAGGCTGGCCACGTCCGCCTTCACGATGTGCCGCGCGACGCCGGAGGCGAACAGGTGCAGCGCCGCGCCGCTGTGGGACGTGCCGTCGCCGGATTCGTGCCCGGGCAGCGCCGCGCCCGAGCGCACGTAGGCGCGCACCAGCAGCGGATCCAACACGCCCGTCGCCGGTCCCGCGTCCGCCAGCCGCTCGTAGCGCCGGGGGGCCATGCGCGCGAGCGCGAACGCCGCGCCGCCCATGAGGTGCGCCAGCCCCGCGGCCTCCGTCACGTCCTCGCGCGCGTAGCGGCGCACGCGCTCCGGGTCCTTCAGGAAGACCTCGTGCACGCGCGCGCCGGGGATGAGCTCGCGGTCGGGCCCGGATAGGCCCAGGTGCCGCGCCACCGCCTTGAGTCCGTGGCCGGGCAGGTCGCGGGCGGCGAAGTCGTGGCGGCGCACGGCGTCCAGCGTGTCGATGAACTCGCGGCCAGGGACGGTGTAGCGCGCGCGGCGCATGGCGTCCGCGTCACGGCCTCCGGGCCCTCGGTTCAGCGCGGCGCCTCTCGCCGAGGGGCGGTGGCGCAGGCCCGGCAGCCCCGCTCGGCCCAGCGCCAGCGACACGTTCAGCCGCTTCGCGCGCTGGTCCAGGAAGGGCAGGTCGAAGCCGTGCAGGTTGTGGTTCTCCACCACGTCGGGGTCGGCCTCGCGGATGCGCGCGACCAGCCGGCGCAACAGGTCCGCCTCACCCGCGTCTCCGTCCGCTGTCACCTCCAGCGTCTCCGCCCGGCCGTCTGGATCCCTCACCGCCACGAGGAAGATGCGGTCCCTGGATGGGTCCAGGCCGGTGGTCTCCAGGTCGAACTGGAGCCTTCGCAGGTCGTCGAAGACCAGGTCGCGGAAGTACGTGCGGCCGGTGGCCACCAGGTACTGCTCCTCCGGAGGCAGCACCAGCGCCGCGGCCGGGCCCAGGTCGCGCAGGTGGCCCACGCGTTGATCCAACCGCTTCGATGCGCCCTTGAGCACCGCGGACGCCAGCGCGCGGCCGTCATCCGCGCTGACGAGGAAGCGCAGCGCGCCGGGGCCCTCCAGTTCACGGAACGTCATCGCGCCCGGCACCGGCGGCATGCCTTCCGGGCGGAGCGCGTCCCCCAGGTGCTCCAGGTCCTGGAGCGACGAGAGCAGCACCCAGGGCCGGTACCTCGCGTCCTCGCGCAGCCTCGCGTGCGTGCCCTGCTGCCGCTTCCAGATGAAGGCTCGCCCGTCCGGCTCCGCCCAGACGGACACGATGCCCGGCGTGGGGTCCCATCCCCACAACCACTCGTCCTCCAGCGGATGGGGCGGCGGGACCATGGGCGGGGACTCGGGGGACGGAAGGCGCGGCGCGCGGGCGCTGCTCCGGGCGCTCATAGGCGCGCGAGGGCCCGCTTCGCAAGGGTGGGCGGACAGGAGCGGCGTGGCGCTGTCGGAAGGGCTTCGCATCGCTGGGGCTCGGCCCCAGCTTGAGGCCCCCGGCTGACAGCGGTATGTCAGGATTCATCGTCATGCAGCGCACCGAGCGACTCTTCGCCCTCGCCGAGTACCTGAGGGGCCGCCGCACCGGCGTCACCGCGGAGGTGCTGGCGGAGCGCTTCAGCGTGACGGTGCGGACCATCTACCGGGACCTGGACGCGTTGCGCGCCGCGGCGCTGCCGGTGGGCGCGGAGCGGGGCCGGGGCGGTGGCTACGCGCTGGACCGGGGCTACAGCCTGCCGCCGGTGAACTTCACCGCGCGCGAGGCGGCGCTGGTGGTGGCGCTGGGACGCTTCGCCATCGACATGCGGCTGTTGCCCTTCACGGGGACGCTGGAGTCGGCGCTGGACAAGGTGCGCTCCGCGCTGTCCACGTCCGCGCAGCGGGAGCTGCTGGCCCGGCTGCGTGAGCTGACGTTCCTGGGCGTGCCGTCCCTGCCCACTCGCAAGCCCGTGCGCGAGGCCCTGGAGCGCGCGTGGTTCGAGCGACAGCCGCTGCGCATCACCTACGTGGACAGCAACTTCCTGGAGACGGTGCGCGAGGTGCGCGTCGAGTCCGTGGTGATGGACCGGCACGAGACGCGGCTGGACGCGGTGGACCTCGCGTCCGGGGAGCGGCGCCACTTCCGGTTGGATCGCATCACACGCGCGGAGGTGGTGGGGGCCTGAAGCGCGAAGGAGGGGCCGTGCTCCTGTCGCGGCGCCCTCCTGCCGTGGGCCTCAGCCGCGCGAGGGGAAGACGCCTTCCGTCGCGATGATGAAGTTCACGCAGGTGTATGGGTTCTGGATGGGCACGGGCTGGTTGCCGCCGGAGATGCCCACGGCCTGGGGGCCCATCACCGTGCTGGGGGTCGTGACGTAGGGCAAGGGGGTGGTGGTGG
>NZ_RAWQ01000370.1:0-4546 GCF_003668965.1 Corallococcus sp. AB030 | reverse complement strand
CCCCGAAACCGCGCCCCCCCGTCCCACGGGGAGCACGCCCACGGTCCGTCCGACCGGGGGGACCGGTCCGCAGCGCGTGCTGCTGGTGGACGACAGCCGCTCCATCCGGACGCTGCTGAAGATCTACCTGATGGCCCGCAGCTTCGAGTTCCTGGAGGCGGAGTCCGCCGAGGAAGGCCTCAAGGTCGCCGAGGCGGAGCAGGTGGACCTCATCCTCACCGACTTCCACATGGACGGGATGAACGGCGCGGACTTCGCCGGGCAGATCCGCGCCAGCAGCAACGCCAGGCTGTCCAAGGTCCCCATCCTGATGATGACGGGCGATCCGAACGTGGCGGAGGTGCGCGCACTGGGCCAGAAGGCCGGCATCAGCGCCTTCGTGCGCAAGCCGGTGAGCTGCGCGCAGCTGATGACGCTGGTGGACACCATCCTCCCGCTGCCCCGCGCCACCGCGAAGTAGCGAAGCTTCAGGCCGGGCGCGCGAGCGCCCGCCGCTTGCGCAGCACCTCACCCACGCGCACGGCCAGCAGCAGCGCCAGGACGGCCCCGTAGAGCACCGGCTCCGTGACGTCCTTCTTCACCCGCCACACGAAGTGCACCACGCCCAGCACCGCGGCCACGTAGGCCAGCCGGTGCAGGCGCTGCCACGTGGGGAAGCCCAGCTTCCGCACCCACTTGTTCGTGGAGGTGACGGCCAGCGGCACCAGCAGCATCAGCGCGGTGAAGCCCACGGTGATGAAGGGCCGGGTGAAGACGTCCTCCGCCATGGCGCGCACGTCCAGGCCCTGATCCAACACGGAGTAGGTGAGGAAGTGCGCCGCCGCGTAGGTGAAGGCCAGCAGGCCCAGCGTGCGGCGGATGCGCGCGGGCCACGTCCAGCCCGTCACCAGCCGCACTGGCGTGCACGCCAGCGACCCCAGCAGCACCGCCAACGCGAAGAGGCCCGTCTGGTTGAGGGCGAACTCGATGCCGTTGGCCCCCAGCTGTCCCTGCGCCCCCTGCATCGCGAGCAGCAGCAGCGGGGAGAGTCCTCCGACGGCGATGGCGGGGTTCAGCCAGGGGAGCTTGGAGGAGGCCATCGTTCAGAAGTCCCGCTTCAGGTCCATGCCGCTGTAGAGGCCGGCCACGGCGTCCGCATAGCCGTTGAAGGGCAGCGTGGGCCGGCGCGAGGTCTCACCGATGCGGCGCTCCGAGGCCTGGCTCCAGCGCGGGTGATCCACCGCCGGGTTCACGTTGGCGTAGAAGCCGTATTCGCGCTTGTTGGTGATGTTCCACGTCGTGGGCGGCTGCTCGCGGGTGAGCGTGATGCGGACAATGGACTTGATGCCCTTGAAGCCGTACTTCCACGGCACCACCAGCCGCAGCGGGGCGCCGTTCTGCGCGGGCAGCTGCTTGCCGTAGAGGCCCGTGGCCAGCAGCGTCAGCGGGTGTTGGGCTTCATCCAGGCGCAGCCCTTCAACGTAAGGCCAGTCCAGCACCGGGCTCTTCTGGCCGGGCAGCTGCTCCGGGTCCTCCAGCGTGGTGAAGGCCACGTACTTCGCGAAGGACGTGGGCTGCACGCGGTCCAGCAGCTTGCCCAGGGGCAGGCCCAGCCACGGAATCACCATGGACCAGGCTTCCACGCACCGCATCCGATAGACGCGCTCCTCCAGCGGGAAGGCGGAGATGAGCTGATCCACGTCCACGGTCCACGGCTTGTGCACTTCCCCGTCGATGACGACCGTCCACGGCCGCGTCTTCAGCAGGTGCGCGCGGCGGGCCGGGTCGTTCTTGTCCAGGCCGAGCTCGTAGAAGTTGTTGTAGGTGGTGATGTCCTCGTAGGGCGTGCGCGGCTCGTCCGTGCTGAAGAGGCCCTGGGCGGGCACCACCGGCTGGGCCACCGCGCCCGCGTCCGGCACGAAGCCGTCCATGGGCCGGGTGCGCTTCATGCCCAGCAGGTACAGCCCGCCGCCCACCACCGCGGCGGTGCCCGCGAACAGGCCCGCGTTCTTGATGAACTCGCGGCGGCGCACGTAGAGCTTCTCGGGCGTCACTTCGGAGCCAGGGGGCTCGGGAGGGAGCTTGTCGCGCATGACTCCCTCTATAACGCCCCAGCCCCTTTTCCGGTTACCGCCGGGCGTCCTTCGCCCGCCACAGCCGCCACCAGGGCGTGCCGGGGGACTGATGGTGCTCCCAGTGATAGCCGAAGAAGAAGCACGACAGCAGGGCCCACAGGTGGTTGCGAGGCAGGGAGCGCGCGTGGTGCGGCGCCATTCCCTCCGTCTCCGGGCGCCGGTGCGGCAGGTAGGTGCCGAAGTAGAACAGCTGCACGGTGGCCAGCACCGACGGCAGCACCCAGAAGGCCAGGATGCGCGCCTGGGGCACGCCCAGCCACAGCAACACGTTGAACTTCAGCGCCATGACCGCGATTTGAAGCCACGTCGTGTAGCGGACCATGAAGGCCCCGAACCACGGCCAGAACGACACGCCCCGCGCCGCGAAGTCCGGGTCGTGCTCGCCGGTAGGGTCCTCGTGGTGCGCGCGGTGGTTCACCACCAGCCGGCGGTAGGACAGCCCCGCGAAGAGGAAGCAGGCCAGCATCCCCACCGCCGCGTTCACCCGGCGATTCAGGGACACGGTGCCGTGCATGGCGTCATGCCCGGTGATGAAGAGGCCAGTGGACAGCCACATCTGCAGGAGGACATGCAGCCAGGGGAGCGGTGAAGCCCACGGCAGCGCGAGCCCCGCCAGCATCCACGCCAGGTGCCCGCCCCACGCGCCCACCACCGCGAGCGCGAGCACGACGCCCCACGGGTCGGGAGGGGCGGGACGGGTGGAGGGCTCGGGCGCCATGGCTCCCTTACTGGCCAGGCCCCGCCCCCCGCGCACGAAGAAACGCACGGGTGGGACGGAGCGTGGCCGGGGACACTACTTCTTCGCCGCGGGCGTGGCGGCCGGGGCGCCGAAGTCCTTCACCAGCGAGTCGGCGGTGACGTAGCGCGGCTCGATGTCCACCGGCACGTTCTTCAGCCGCTCCAGCACCTTCTGCACGGAGGGGCGCACCACGCCCTGCTTCGCGAGCAGCGCCTCCGCGGCGGTGCGGTCGCCCGAGGCCTGAAGGGCCATGAGCTGGTTCGTCAGCGACGTGACGGCCGCCTGCATCTTGTCCGGCACCACTTCGAAGGTGCCGTCCGCGTTCACCTTCACCGCGCCGGTGTCCAGGAAGTGGTTGAGCTGCAGCGCGATGCCCTTGCCGTGCGCCTCGTCGATGCCGAAGCGGATGGAGCGGAACGCGGACGCGAGGAACGTCGTGTACATGGTCCGCTGCAGGTCCTTGTCCAGCGTGCCCTTGTCCACCAGCCGCTGGAGCGCCCACAGGCCGGAGATGTCCGCCTTGGCCTCCTCGATGGCGCTGGAGGCCGCCTGCAGCGCCTGACGCACCGTCGTCTGCTTCCCGTTCACGGTGACGTTGTGGGGCCCCAGGCCGTGCATCAGCTCGTGCATGAGGATGTGCGTGAAGAAGGCGTCGAAGGACACGTCCTTGCGGTCCTTCGCGGGCAGCGCCACCTTCGCGATGGGCACCAGCACGCGCTGGAACTTGGCCTCCTGGATGTTCTTCAGCATCACGCGCTTGGTGCCCTTCTCCGCCGCCACGCGCTCGTCGTTGGGCAGGTTGAAGGCCGCCGTCTGCACGCCCCGGTTGCCGTCACCGGACGAGTAGATGCTGTTGATGACGCGGATGGGGGCGAGCGCGCCCAGCTTCGGGTTGCGCAGGCCCGGCTCGATCGGGAGGTTGTTCTCCAGCTCCTGGAGCTCCGCGCTGAACTTCGCCAGCTTCTGCGTCTCCGCGTCGTCGCGCACGCCGATGAAGGCCTCGAACGCGGCCTTGTAGTTGAACCAGCCGTCCTCGTAGACCTCATAGGGCCCGATGGTGGGGTCCACGCTCGCGTCCAGCTCCATCCACGCGACCTCGCTCGCGTAGTAGTCGTTGGACAGGAACGCCGCCGCGCGCGTCTCCAGGAAGCGCTTCAGCGTGGGCTGCTGGGTGAGCGCCGCCGCCTCACGCAACAGCTGCGCGGCCATGCCCAGCTCGCCCTGGTACTCGACGCTGTAGGGCACGCTCACGAACTTGCCGTCCGTCCCCTTGCGCAGCGTGGTGAAGAAGCCCGTGGCCTCGTGCTGCTTCGCCTCCGGAAGGCTCTTCACCCACGCCTCCACCTCCGCCTTGGTGGCGCCGGCGGGATAGAAGTTTCCCTCGTCCGGCTTGGCCGGCACGCCGGGGATGAACGGCTTCGCCTCGTCCAGGCGCGACCAGGGGCCCTTGTTGAGCAGGAACGCGTGCAGCCGCTCCTTGCCCAGGGGCGTGGTGTCCTTCACCAGGTCCAACAGCAGCGTCTGGTTGCCCGCCCACGCCTGACCCAGGAAGAGCGGGTCCATGATGCGGGCCGCCTGGAGGACCTTGGCCAGGGCGCGCTTCTCCGCGTCCGGCAGCTTGGACACGTCCACCTTGACGTCCACGGGGGCGAAGCGCGCGGTCATCCGCTTCAGCGTCGGGGCGTCGGGCAGG
>NZ_RAWQ01000036.1:0-56467 GCF_003668965.1 Corallococcus sp. AB030 | reverse complement strand
CTCCCGCCCCGGCCGGTGAACAGGACCCCATTCCGTCGTTGCCGGAGCCTTTCAGCGTGGCGACACTGCCCAGGTTCCGTTCCCTCGCCTGGAGAGTCCGCATGCTCGACGCCCCATCCCGCCCCTCCGCCCGGGAGCTGCTGTCCCTGTCCAGCCTCGCCCCGCTGGTCCCCATGCTGTACGTCGCCTGGACGGACGGCGAGCTGACGGGCGACGAACTCCGCGCCCTGGGCTCCGCCGCCCGCGCCCAGCCCTGGTTGGACCTCAAGTCCAGCTCCGTCCTGGCCCTGTGGGTGGATCCGCTGCGTCCGCCCCCGCCCCGCGAGCTGGCCCTCGTGCGCGAACACATCCGCGCCACCGCGGAGAAGCTGGCCACCAGCCAGCAGCAGAACCTGGCGGAGCTGGGCGTGCAGCTGGCCCAGGCGCTCGCGGGTGAAGCGCCCCTGAGCATCCCGCCCGCGGAGCTGGCCAAGGCCCTGGCCTCCATCGAGGCCACCCTGGGCGTGGACGGCAAGGAGGCGGTGCGCTCGCTGGTGCCCAGGGCGTCGCGCGTCCCGCACGCGGAGCCCCGCTCGCACACGTCGTCCTTCGACCCGGCGGCGATGACGGCCGTGCTGGACCGCACCTACGCGAACGTGCGCCAGCAGGTGCGCGGTTGGCTGGAGGACGCGGACTTCCGCTACAAGGAAGGGCTCGGCACCACCGCCTACCGCGACCAGGTCTTCGACTGGCTCAAGCACCTGGCCAATGACGGCCTGGGACAGCTCGCCTTCCCCAAGGGCCGCGAGGGCGGCGGCGACCTGGGCGCGTTCATCGCCGCGTTCGAGACGATGGCCTTCTTCGACCTGAGCCTCGTCATCAAGGCGGGTGTGCACTTCGGCCTGTTCGGCTCCAGCATCCTGTTCCTGGGCACCAAGCGGCACCATCAGCAGTACCTGCCCCGGGTCGCCTCGCTGGAGCTGCCCGGCTGCTTCGCGATGAGCGAACTGGGCCACGGCTCCAACGTGCGCGACTGCGAGACGGTGGCCCGCTACGACGCGGCCACGAGCGAGTTCGTCATCCACACGCCGTCGGAGACCGCGCGCAAGGAATGGATTGGCAACGCCGCCCGCCACGCGCGCATCGCCACCGTGTTCGCGCAGCTGGAGGTGGATGGCGAGCGGCTGGGCGTGCACGCGCTGCTCGTCCCGCTGCGCGATGAGCACGGCAAGGTGCTGCCGAACATCCGCATCGAGGACTGCGGCGAGAAGATGGGCCTCAACGGCGTGGACAACGGCCGGCTGTGGTTCGACCACGTGCGCGTGCCGCGAGACAACCTGCTCGACCGCTACGGACAGGTGACCGAGGCCGGCGAGTACACCTCCTCCATCACCGGCGACTCCAAGCGCTTCTTCACCATGCTGGGCGCGCTGGTGGCGGGCCGCGTGAGCGTGGCGTGCGCGTCCCTGTCCGCGGCCAAGAGCGCGCTGACCATCGCCGTGCGCTACGGCGACCTGCGCCGCCAGTTCGGCCCCCAGGGCGCTCCTGAAGTCCGCCTGCTGGACCACCAGGTGCACCAGCTGCGGCTGCTGCCGCTCGTCGCCAAGGCGTACGCGGTGGACTTCGCGCTGGAGTACCTGGTGGACCGCTACGTCCACCGCACGGAGGACGACGCGCGCGAAATCGAGGCGCTCGCCGCGGGCCTCAAGGCCTACGCGTCGTGGAACGCCACCGCCACCATCCAGGAGTGCCGCGAGGCATGCGGTGGCCAGGGCTACCTCACCGCGAACCGGTTCGCGTCACTCAAGGCGGACACGGACGTGTTCACGACCTTCGAGGGCGACAACACCGTGCTCATGCAGCTGGTCGCCAAGGGCCTGCTCACGGGCTACCGCCAGCGCTTCGAGGACGACCGCGTCTTCGCGGTGCTGCGCCTCATCGTGGACCAGGCCGCCACGGTGTTCACGGACCGCAACCCCATCGCCGGCCGGCGCACGGACACGGACCACCTGCGCGACAGCGACTTCCAGCTGCGCGCCCTGCGCTTCCGCGAGGAGGCCCTGCTCGCGTCGGTGTCCAAGCGCATCCGCAAGCGCCTCACCGCGGGCGTGGAGGCCTTCGAGGCCTTCAACCAGGTGCAGGCGCACCTGCTGGCCCTGGCGCACGCGAGCGTGGAGCGCATCGTGCTGGAGCAGTTCCTGCGCGGCGTGGCGGACGTGAAGGACGAAGCGCTCAAGCCGGTGCTGGGGCGCATGGCGGACCTCTTCGGCCTGTCCTGCCTGGAGTCCGCCAGCGGCTGGTTCCTGGAGCACGGCTGGCTCACGGCCCCCAAGGCCCAGGCCATCCGCAAGGAGCGCGTGAAGCTGTGCGAGGAGCTGCGGCCGGATGCCGTGGGGCTGGTGGACGCATTCGGGATTCCGGACACCTGCCTGGCGGCGCCCATCGGCCTGGGGCGGCTGGCGCCCGGCGGTGAACGGTTCGACGACACGGCGGCTGACAGCGCCCGTGCGGGCCCGGCAGATTCCCGCGCGTCATGAGGACCTGTGCGTCGTGGGTGGTGTTGGGGCTCGTGGGGCTCACCGGTTGCGCGACGGTGTCCCCGGCGGAACGGGCCCGTCAGATGGGCGAATCCAACAAGGACCGCGCCCGCCTGTTCACCGAGGAGATCTACAACCAGAAGCGCCTGGAGCGCCTCCCGGAGTACATCGCGGCCGACTACGTGGACCGCTCCGAGGGCGCCCCCCAGGACCTCCGCGGCCCGGAGGTGGTGCGCACCCAGGCGGAAGCCGGGTTCACCCTCTTCCCGGACCTGAGGTTCGAACTGCTCCACGTGATGGCGGAGGACGACTGGGTGATGGTGCGCTGGCGCGCGACGGGCACGGACACCCAGGGCCCGCCCACCGCGGACGGCAAGTCCCGCCCGCTCACGTTCCACGGGGACTCGCTGTACCGGCTGCGTGAGGGCCGGCTGGTGGAGTCGTGGGACCTCACGGACCGGCTGGATCCGCTGCTCCAGCGCGGGTTCAAGGTCGTGCCGCCCGAATCCTGAAGCGTCCCGACCCGGGACACGCCAAACGGCCACGGGTCGGGCTCGACGCCGCTGGAGTCAGGAAAAACCGGGGCGTAGCGGGATGTCTCCCCATTGACACCTACGCACCGGACCCATCAGGGTCCGGGGATGAGGATGAACGCGGGACCCATGCGGGCCGCGGACAAGGCCCGACAGAAGGCCTTCCGCACGGCCTTTCCCTCCCACGGCCAGCGGCCGTCCTGGGGCGGCAGGTTGTTGCGCCTGTTCGGATGGGGCCTGCTCCTGCTGGGTGCGTTCCTGCTGGTCGTCGTCATCGACGGCTGGCGTTCGTTCGGCGAGGTGCCGGAAGGAGCGCGGCTGGAGCGGATGAAGCGCTCGCCGCAGTGGCTGGACGGAAGCTTCGAGAACCCGCAGCCCATCCTGAACAACTGGGAGCGGACGCTGTCGGACCTGTTCCACTCGAGCCCGGATAGCTCGCCCCGGATGCCGGTGGTGGTGGACCGCATCGACCCGAAGCGCTTCGCCACGCCGCCCGAGGACGGACTGCGCGTCACCTGGCTGGGGCACTCGTCCACGCTGGTGGAGGTGGACGGGCACCGCGTGCTCACCGACCCCGTGTGGGGCGAGCGCACGTCACCGCTGGGGTGGATTGGCCCGAAGCGCTGGTTCCCCGCGCCCATCGCGCTGAACGAACTGCCGCCCATCGACGCGGTGGTCATCTCCCACGACCACTATGATCACCTGGACTTCGCCACCATCGACGCGATGAAGGACTGGGACACCACGTTCGTGGTGCCGCTGGGCGTGGGCGCGCACCTGGAATACTGGGGCGTGCCGGCCAACCGCATCGTGGAGCTGGACTGGTGGGAGCGCACGAAGGTGAAGGGGCTGGACATCGTGTGCACGCCCGCGCGGCATGCGTCGGGCCGGTTCCTCCAGCAGAACAAGACGCTGTGGGCGGGCTGGGCGCTGGTGGGCTCCAAGCACCGCGTCTACTACTCCGGCGACACGGGCCTGTTCCCCGCCATGGAGGAGATTGGCGCGAAGCTGGGGCCGTTCGATTTGACGATGATTGAAACGGGCCAGTACGGCGCGGGCTGGCCGGACTGGCACCTGGGGCCGGAGCAGGCGGTGCTGGCCCACCGGCTGGTGCAGGGCCGGTTGATGCTGCCGGTGCACTGGGGGCTGGTGACGCTGGCGTACCACGGCTGGACGGAGCCGGTGGAGCGCTCGCTCGCGGCCGCGAAGCACGACGGCGTGGGCATCACCACGCCCCGGCCCGGGCAGGACTTCCTCGCGCTGACGCCGCCGCCCGTGGAGCGCTGGTGGCCCGACCGTCCGTGGAAGACGGCGGAGGAGGCCCCCATCGTGGCCAGCCAGATTCCGCCCAAGCTGCGGGAAGGACACCCGGCGCTGCCGTTGCTCCCGGTGCCCGCGGCCGTGAGTCCGCAAGCCGCGAAGCAGGCGACCCCGAAGACACCAGCAGCGCCGAGCGTGAATCCTCCCGCGCCGCCCGCGGCTCCGCAGGGCGCGAGTCCGACCGCCGCGACTCCGCCAGCCGCTCCGCCGAGCGCGGCTCCACCGTCGCCGGCTCCGCA
Organism: Corallococcus sp. AB030; assembly: GCF_003668965.1. Taxonomy (NCBI): domain Bacteria; kingdom Pseudomonadati; phylum Myxococcota; class Myxococcia; order Myxococcales; family Myxococcaceae; genus Corallococcus; species Corallococcus sp. AB030. The sequence continues at coordinate 51,859 of NZ_RAWQ01000036.1, read as the reverse complement.
AGGCGCGGGGACGCAGCCCGCAGTCCCAGCGACGGTGGTCACTCCTGTCCCCAGTCCACAGGGCACGGGAGCCGCGGTCGCGATTCCGCATGAGTGATGTACGGCGGGCCGCGCTGCACGGGGCCTTCAAGGCCACGGGCTACGTCGTGCGCCCGCATCCGCTCGTCGGAGACCGCAAGCACGTGCTGCGCGTGGATGCCTTGCATCCGGAGCTCGACGCCGCGCTCACCGCGCACCGCTTCACCACCTGGGCCTTCCTCACCGCGTGGAACCCGCGCGCGCACGCGCGTCCGCTCCGCACCAACGCGCGCCTCCAGCAACGGCTGCTCGCACTGCTCGAAGCCCGGGGCCACCCGAGCGTGTCCGCCGTGGGCGTGGCGGAGGACCGCCGCTGGTTCGAGGAGAGCCTCTTCGTCCCCGGCCTGTCCCGCGACGAAGCCCTGCGCTTCGGCCGCCTGTTCGACCAGGAGGCCGTGCTCTGGGGCGCGGTGGGCGGCGCCGCGGAGTTGGTGATGTGCCGGGAGCCCGCGCACTCCTGAGCCCGCGACAGGTGTCGGGCAGGTCACATCCGACGGGACGACACGCATTCGGGACCCGTCCCTCACCTCCACGCCACGAGACGATGCCAGGGTCCCCGCGCCTCGCCGGGCCCACCGCCTCCCTGTCCCAGGAGCCGTCTCGATATGCAGCCTTCTGTCCCCCGCACGCGTGATGTCGCGCGTCCCAGCGTCTTCCTCCTCGCCGGCGCTTTCGTCACCGGCCTGCTGCTCGCCTTCCACGGCGGCTGCGGCAACAACGAGTGCACCAACGCCTTCGACTGCCAGGAGCAGAACCCCGCGCCGGAAGGCCAGGGCTGGACCTGCGTGGACCACGTCTGCCAGGCCGTCACCTTCCCGCCCCCGGCCAACAACACCGACGCGGGCACCGGCGACACCGACGCGGGCACCGACGACGGCGGCACCACCGTCGCCGTGAAGATCATCGCCTTCAACGACTTCCACGGGCAGCTGGAGCCCGCGGCCGGCACCGGCGGACAGATTCACCAGGCCCTGCTGGCGGATGGCGGCGTGGACACCACCACCCGAGTGAACGCGGGCGGCGCCGTGTACCTCGGCCGCTACATCGCGGACCTGCGCACGAAGAACCCGAACTCCATCGTGGTGTCCGCGGGTGACCTCATCGGCGCCACGCCGCTGCTCTCCGCGCTCTTCCACGACGAGCCCACCATCGAGGCCATGAACGACATCGGCCTGGACATCAGCGCTGTGGGCAACCACGAGTTCGACGAGGGCGGCACGGAGCTCTTGCGCATGCAGTCCGGCGGCTGCCACCCGGTGGACGGCTGCCAGGACGGCACCGGCTTCACCGGCGCGAAGTTCAAGATCCTCGCGGCCAACGTCGCCACCGGCCCCACCAGCACGCTCCTCCCGCGCTACGACGTGCGCACCTTCGAGGGCGTGAAGGTGGCCTTCATCGGCATGACCCTGGAGGGCACGCCGAACATCGTCACCCCCACGGGCATCCGCGGCCTGGAGTTCAAGGACGAGGTGGAGACGGTCAACGCGCTCGTCCCGGAGCTCAAGGCGCAGGGCGTGAACGCCATGGTCGTCATCGTGCACGAGGGCGGCACGCCCGGCGTCGACTCGCTCTACAACGAGTGCAAGGGCATCACCGGCCCCATCGTGGAGATCGCGTCGAAGCTGGACCCGGCCGTGAGCGTCATCGTCAGCGGCCACACCCACCAGGCCTACAACTGCACGCTGAGCGGCAAGCTCGTCACCAGCGCCGCGTCGGTGGGCCGGCTCGTCACGGACATCGACCTGACGCTGGACGCGGCCACGGGCCAGGTCGTGAAGGCCCAGGCCCAGAACGTCATCGTCACCCGCACGGTGACGCCCGACCCGGAGGTCGCGGAGCTCATCACCCGCTACAAGGGCCTCACCACGCCGCTGGAGAACCGCGTCATCGGCTACATCGACCAGACGCTCATTCGCGGCAACATCCAGCTGGACCCCACCGGTCAGTCCACCATGGGCTTCGTCATCGCGGACGCGCAGCTGGAGGCCACCCAGGGCGCGACCGTGGGCGGCGCCCAGATTGCCTTCATGAACCCGGGTGGCGTGCGCGCGGACCTGCTGCGCGACCCGGCCGACCCCAACGACAAGGGCGCCGTCACCTACGGCGAGGCCTTCACCGTGCAGCCCTTCGGCAACAGCCTGGTCACCCTGACGCTGACCGGCGCGCAGATTGAGCGCCTGATGGAGCAGCAGTTCCAGCTCGCCAGCCCCCGCATCCTCCACCCCTCCGCGGGCTTCACGTATGCGTTCAGCGCGTCCGCGCCCGCGGGCGCCAAAATCGACCCCGCCAGCATCCAGCTCAACGGCGTGGCCATCGACCCGGCCGCCAGCTACCGCGTCACCGTGAACAGCTTCCTCGCCCCCGGCGGCGACGGCTTCACCGTCCTCACGGAGGGCACGAACCCGCTGGGCGGCGCGGTGGACTCGGACGCGCTGGAGGCCTACCTCACCGCGAAGAGCTCGGAGGCCGCGCCGCTCCCGGCCCCGGCGCTCGACCGCGTCACGCGGCTGCCGTAGCCATCACTGGGGGCCCGAGCCGCCCGTCGCGGGGCTCGATTCGCTGGGCAGGGAGGTCCTGGGGAGGGGCAGCAAGGAGGGGTTGATGTCGATGAGCCTCGACCCCGTCACGCGCTGCGCCAGCTCGTCGAAGTCCACCTCCAGGAACTTCCCGGAGCCCTCCTCCGGGAGCGCGAAGCGGACCCGCCAGTAGTTGGGGCGGATCCGCACCGCCTCGCCCGCTTCCGCCAGCACCATGCCGCTCTGCCGGGCGTACTCCGCGCCCGCGTCGACGACATTGCGCTCCCCCAACTCCTCCTGGACCGGCTGGGAGCTGGGGGGCACGGGAAGGCGGCCCGTGGGACCGGTGGCACAACCCACACCCGCCAGGAAGGCAGGCAGCAGAGCAGCGGCAAGGAGGCGGGGCAGCATGCCCCAACATTGGGCACCCCCCCGTCAAGCTGCACCGAGGGACGGCTTGCGAAGCCGCCACCCATCGAATGCCTGCCCGGAGCAGCGGCACGGGGCCTGCTCCTCCGGTCCCGCTGGAATGGAAGCTACTTGGGCGCCGGCACGCCCGAGGCGCGCTCCACGACCTCGTCGATGAGGCCGTACTGCCGGGCCTCCTCGGCGCTCATGAAGTAGTCGCGCTCGGTGTCCTTCTCGATGCGCTCGATGGTGTGGCCCGTGTGCTTCACGAACAGGCCATTGAGGTACGTGCGCAGACGGAGGATCTCCTTCGCCTGGATGTCGATGTCCGTCGCCTGACCCTGCGCGCCACCCAGCGGCTGGTGGATCATGATGCGGCTGTTGGGCAGGGCGTAGCGCTTGCCCTTGGAGCCCGCCAGCAGGAGCAGCGCGCCCGCGGAGGCCGCCTGGCCCACGCAGATGGTGGACACGGGGCACTTGACGTACTGCATCGTGTCATACATCGCGAGCGCCGCCGTGACGGAGCCACCGGGCGAGTTGATGTAGAGGTTGATGCCCTTGTCCGGGTCCTCGGACTCCAGGAACAGCAGCTGGGCGACGATGAGGTTGGCCACATCGTCGTTGATGGGCGTGCCCAGGAGGATGATGCGGTCCTTGAGCAGACGGCTGTAGAGGTCGTACGCCCGCTCGCCGCGGTGCGTGGTCTCAATGACGAAGGGGACGTTCATGGCCCCCGTACCCTAATCGTCCCCCTTCCCGCGCGCTCCCCCCTTCTTGCGGGAGCGTGCGCTGTCCCACGCTTTGACCCGAAGTGAAGCGGCCGCCCTTGTTGCCGGCGGGCAGCGCCCCAACACATCCCTCGCCGACACGCACCCACCGTCCGTGCGTCCGGCGTCTCTGTTGGGGGATGTCATGCGTTGGAAGCAGTCGTTGAGCACGTTGGCCGTCTTTCTCTTCTCACTGGGCACGAGCACGGGTTGCGGGTCTCCGGCTCCCGCGTCCGGAGCCGAGCCGCTCCCCGCCGAGGAGGGCCCGAACGAGCCCCTCCCGCAGCCCGGCGATCCGCCGGTGAAGGAGGAGCCCGGCCCGGTGGTGCAGCAGCCGCCGCCGGTGAAGGAGGAGCCCGGCCCCGTCGAAGAGGAGCCCGGCCCCGTCGAAGAGGAGCCCGAGCCCGTCGAGGAGGTCATCGCCTCGCCGTTCCTGGTGAAGGACGTCACGCCCGGGCTCCTGGCCGCGCTCCCCGCCGCGCGGACGGAAGGGTACGTCCCGCTGGGGAACCGCTGGTTCTTCAGCGTGGACGACGGCGTCCACGGCAAGGAGCTCTGGAGCACGGACGGGACGCGGGAGGGCACGGCGATGGTGACCGACCTGCTGCCCGGCGCCGAAGGCTCCAACCCCGAGTCCCTCGTGCGCATGGGAGACCGGCTCTACTTCACCGCCCGGATGCTGCCGGGCCTGTACGCGCTGTGGAGCTCGGACGGCACCGCCGCGGGCACCCGGCGGGTGACCCTGCTGGGCAGCCACGCACAGAACGTCGCCGTGGGCGATGGCGTCTTCATCTTCAAGGCGAAGGCCGAGGCCGGCTCCTCGTGGTGGAGCAACTCGTACAGCCTGTGGCGCTCGGACGGCACGCCCCGGGGGACCTGGCAGCTGGGGGAGTACGGCTTCTCGGACCGGGTCACCGCGATTGCCCCGGTCTGGGAGGGCGGCACGCTCGACTTCATCGTCCGGCTGTTCGACGGGGGCGCCCAGCTGTGGCGGACGGATGGCACGGCCCAGGGCACGCACCAGGTGATGGGCATGAGCGCCCCCTGGGAGCCCACGCTCATGACGCGGGTGGGCAGCCGCTACGTCTTCTGGGCACGCGGCAGTGAGACGGGCCCCTTCACCCTGTGGAGCACGGACGGGACGCAGGAGGGGACGGTCTCCCTGAAGTCCGTGCGCTGGAGCAGCTCCACGGAGGAGCAGCCGATGGAGCCCCTCACCGTCATCGGGGACACGGTCTACTTCCGGGGCTGGGACGCCGAAGCGGGCCAGGAGCCGTGGAAGACGGACGGCACCCCCGAGGGCACCGTCCGCATCGCGGACCTGCGGCCCGGCGCCGCCGACAGCCACCCCGTCTTCACCGCCACGTTCGCGGGCAGCGCCTGGTTCACCGCGCTCGAGGGGACGGACACCGTGCTCTTCAAGACGGACGGCACTCCGGAGGGCACCGTGCGCGTGACGCCCCCGGGCGCGCGGCTGGACGCCGAGGCGAAGCCCCAGGCCACGCCCTCGGGTGTCTTCTTCTCCGCCTTCAGCACCGCCGGGGGAAACCAGGTGTGGCGCACGGATGGCACCGCCGGTGGCACGCTCCCAGTGAGCGCCGCGGATCCGCGGGGCCTGCCCTGGCTGGCCGGCTGGGGCGGGGACCGGATGTTCTTCACGTCCGCGGAGGGCGTGCTCCACGCGACGCGGGGGACGCCCGGCACGACGGACACCCTGGCGCAGCTGACCGCCAGCCAGGCGGGCTCCTTCGACGCGAGCTCCGAGGTCGTGGACGTGGACGGCACGCTCTTCTTCACCGTGCCCGTCCCCCAGGGCGCCGGTCCGTCCGGACGGGCGCTGTGGCGCTCGGACGGGACGGCCGGGGGAACGCAGCGGGTGGAGCACACCTCCGAGCACGAGCCCACGCACCTGACGCCGCTCAACGGCGGCCTGCTGTTCCTCGACGGGCGCGACCACACCTCGCTCTGGTGGTTGGACCGCGCGGGCAGTGAGTCGCGGCGGGTGGGAGACCTGGGGGGCAACGGCCCCCGGCTCGTCTCCACGGGGAAGCACGTCTGGTTCGTGCGTGGGCAGCACCCGGACCTGCAGGAGCTGTGGCGCACGGACGGCACGGTGGAAGGCACCCTGCGCGTGGTGGACCGCATCGGACGGGGCATCTACAGCGACATCCCGCCCGTGCTCCGGGCGGTGGGGGACACGCTCTACTTCACGACGGTCCAGGACGTCTGGACGCCGATGAACGACACGCTGTGGAAGTCGGACGGGACGCGCGAGGGCACGGTGCGCGTCCACTCCTTCGTGAACACCATCGGCTGGGATTCCATCCGGAACATCTGGCCCGCGGGCTCGCGCGTCTACTTCCACCTGATGGGGGACCCCTGGACCCACCAGGTGTGGGTCACGGAGGGAACGCCGGAGACGACGCGCTTCGTGGCGGAGCTGCCCTTCAGCAGCGTCCCCGGCTCCGAATCCGCGGTGCTGGGCGACACGCTGTTCCTGTCGCTTGGCGCGAATGTCCCGAAGCTCTGGAAGACGGACGGGCAGAGCTCCGGGGTCGTGCGCGAGTTCAGCAAGGGTCCCACCACCGGGGGGCCCGCGTCCCTCATCGCCCAGAACGGCCAGCTGCTGTTCTGGGCGTCGGATGGCTCGAACGGCTATGCGCTGTGGAAGAGTGACGGCACGACGGCGGGCACGACGCCGGTGGAGAGCGCCCCACCGCCCGACGCCGCCGTTCGCGTCACGTCCCCCAGTCCCCTGGTGTCGCTGCGCCCGGGCGGACCGCTCCTCTTCACCGCGTCGGACAGCGACGCCGGCCTGGAGCTGTGGAGGACGGACGGCACGGCCCGGGGCACGAAGCGGCTGGTGGACAGGGGCCCCGGGACCCGGTCCTCGGCGCCCGCGCACCTGACGGTCGCGGGTGACCACCTCTTCTTCTCCGCGTGGACGCCCGAGTCCGGGCGCGAGCTGTGGGCCCTGCCGCGCCAGGCCCCCGAGGCTCCGGCTTCGCGATAGGCCCCGACCCCGGACGTGGAAGTGAAGCGAGGCCCCCGGCCCGGCGTGCCATCCGCGCCAGGCCGGGGGCCTCCTGCGTCGCGCACGAAGCCGCCACCGTGCGCTGCCTCACGTTTGCGCGAGCCCGGAGGAGTCGGAGAAAGCCTACCGATTCGCCGGAGTGTGTCTGTCAAACGCTCCGGCGGATTTGATAGGGATTGCCCCCGCCACGCTGGACCGGACACTCCAGGCCCAGCACAGAGGGGGATGCATGACGTTGAAGTCCGTGAAGCTGTTGCTGGCGGGAGTACTGGCCCTGGGGATGGCCTGCGGCGGGAAGAGCACGCCGGAAGGCCCGCGGGACGCGTACCCCGTCTGGGATGGACAGACGGGCGACCGTCCTGGAAAGAGGACGAGCGCGCCCCGCGACCTGATGGACCTGGGCACCACCCTCCTGTTCACCCAGGACGACGGCGTCCACGGCCGCGAGCTCTGGACGACGGACGGCTCCGCGCAGGGGACCGCGATGATGGTGGACCTGCTGCCCGGGCTCCCGGGCTCCGAGCCGGACACCTTCACGCGTGCGGACGACGGCAGCATCTACTTCGTGGCCCGGACGACCTACGCCTCCGACACCGTGATTCCCCGAGGCGCGGACACCTTCGCGCTGTTCCGCACCCGGGGAACCTCTGAGAGCACCACCCTGTTGCTGGCGCTGCCCCACCGCCCGGGCTTCCTCGTCACCGCGAGCGGCGGCGTCTACCTGTCCGCGCCGGACTTCACGGACTCCGGCGAGGACGCGGCGTCGCTCTGGTTCAGCGACGGCACGCCCGGGGGCAGCCGGAAGGTGGCGCTACCACCCGACGCCCGCCTCTCCCTGAAGGACTCGAGCGCCGCGACGTTGGGCAACGCGGTGCTGGTCACCGCCCGGACCTCCGTTGGGGGCTGGCAGCTGGTGAGGGCGGACGGAACGATGGAGGGGACGCGGCGGCTGGCGCTCCTGCCCCCCTATGGGAACGTAGAGACTCCCCGGCGGCTCACGACGCTGGGCGGCCAGGTGATCTTCTGGGCGCAGGCCCTGGGAGGCCTTGGCAGGAGGGTCCTCTGGCACTCGGACGGAACGGAGGAGGGCACCGTCCCGTTCGCGGACATCGCCCCGGACCGCGACCAGGACAGCTTCTTCGTGCGGGACGGCATGGCGTTCTTCAGCGGAGAGGATCCGCTGACCGGCAGCGAGCCCTGGCGGACGGATGGCACGACGCAGGGCACCGCCCTCATCGCCGACCTGATCCCCGGCACCGCGGGCTCCCACCCCACCACGTTCACGCGCCAGGGCTTCTACGTCTACTTCACCGCGCGCACGGAGGTCGGGACGCGCCTGTTCCGCACCCTCGGGGCCGAGGAGAACACGACGCGCGTGAACGTCTGGGACGACGGCGCACAGCAGACGCCGCAGCCCACCGGGGGACGGATGGTCGCCACCGTGGACGCCCTGTTCTTCCTCGCCACCACTCAGGCGGACACGTCGCTCCGGCTGTGGCGCGTGGGAGCGACCACCGCCGGGGCGACGGCCGTGTCGGGGCCGCTCTCCGTGCCCATGAGCCTGGAGATACCGGCGCGAGGCGTCCTCTATCTCAGCAGCCTGGAGGACGGGCTCTGGACGCACAATGGCATGACAGGCCCCGCGACCCAGGTCGTGCCGCCATCTCCCCTGCCCGCGGATTCCTGGGAGGGAGCCACGGAAGCGGTGGACCTGGGAGGCACGCTGTACTTCACCCAGCGCGACCCCACCCGGATGGACACCTGGCGGCTGTGGAAGAGCGATGGCACGGCGGCGGGAACGGTCCAGGCGAAGACTCCCGTCGCGGGCGAGTTCAACCACGTGCCGCTGTCACCGGAGATGCTCACCGTCGTGAACGGGCAACTCCTGTTCGCCGCCATGTCCCCGGAGCTCCAGGTGCCCTACTCCCTCTGGAGCTACGACCCGGCGTCCGGGAACGCCACGCGGCTCGTGACCTCGCTGGGCCGATGGGTCACGGCGACGGATCCGCTGCTGTTCACCTCCCACCCCGTCAAGGTGGGACGCCAGGCGTACTTCATGGTCGCCGGGAAGGACGGTGGCAGCCCGGACGAGCTGTGGAAGACGGACGGCACCGAGGCGGGCACCGTGCGGCTGAAGGCCGGCCTCGCGCCCTACTTCGCGACGAACTTCATGCCCGTGGGCTCGCGGCTCTTCTTCTCGGTGAGCACGAGCATGAGTCGCGCGGAACTGTGGACCAGCGACGGCACCGAAGCGGGCACCGTGCGGCTCACGGCCCCGGAGTTCACTTCGCTCATCTTCGGAGGTGCCGCCATGGGTGACCGCCTCTTCTTCTGGACCGGGCAGGGCAGCGAGACGCTAGTGCTCTGGAAGAGCGACGGCACGCCCGAGGGCACGGTGCCCGTGGGCGCCATGCCCGGCGCCCAGCCGACCCCGGCGGATCCCGGCGTGGCCCTGGGGGACGCGTTCTATTTCCCCTGCGGCTTCGGCCAGGGCGTGCCCCAGCTGTGCCGGACGGACGGACAGGTCATGAACGCGATGACGGGCACGTTCGGGCCGGAAGGCACGCCCCTGTGGCCCAACCACCTGACGGTGCAGGACGGCCACCTGCTCTTCTGGGCCGCGACCCCCACGAACGGCTACGCCCTGTGGCGCGCGGAGCCGGGAGGCGCCCCCACGCTGCTGATGCAGGCGCGGGCGGGGATGAGCGCGGTGGCCACGCCGGGCCCGCTCGTGCGGAGCAGGCCCGGAGGCCCCTTCCTCTTCGCCGCGTCGGACGGCACCTCCGGCCTGGAGCTTTGGAGGACGGACGGCACGCCCGGGGGCACGGTGCGCGCCGCGGACATCGCGCCGGGGCTCCAGTCCTCCGCACCCGGTTGGCCCATGGTGCCCTCCGGTGACCGCGTCTACTTCCCGGCCTGGACGCCCACCGAAGGCCGGGAGCTGTGGGCCCTGCCCATGCCGTAAGGCGAAGGGACTAGAGGTTCCCGGTCATCTTCTCCGGCCGGACCCACTGGTCGAACTGCTCGGCGGTGACGAGCCCCAGCTCCACCGCCACCTCCTTCAGCGTCTTGCCCTGCTTGTGGGCCGTCTTGGCGATCTTCGCCGCGTTGTCGTAGCCGATGTGCGGGTTGAGCGCGGTGACGAGCATCAGGCTGCGCTGGAGGTTCTCCTGGAGGCGCGGGAGGTTGGGCTCGATGCCCACCGCGCAGTTCAGACGGAAGCTGCGCATGCCGTCCGCGAGCAGGCGGCAGCTCTGCAGGAAGTTCTGGATGATGAGCGGCTTGAAGACGTTGAGCTCGAAGTTGCCGGACGCGCCGCCCAGGGAGATGGCCACGTCGTTGCCCATCACCTGGGCGGACAGCATGGTGAGCGCCTCGCTCTGCGTGGGGTTCACCTTGCCCGGCATGATGGAGCTGCCCGGCTCGTTCTCCGGGATGTTGATTTCACCAATGCCCGAGCGTGGCCCCGAAGACAGCCAGCGGATGTCATTGGCCACCTTGAACAGCACCGCCGCCAGGCCCTTGAGCGCGCCGTGTCCCTGCACCAGCGCGTCGTTGGCGGCCAGCGCCTCGAACTTGTTGGGCGCGGTGACGAAGGCGTGGCCGGTGAGCTTCGCGATTTCCGCCGCCACGCGCTCGGCGTAGCCCGGGGGCGCGTTGAGGCCGGTGCCCACGGCGGTGCCGCCCAGCGCCAGCTCCAGCATGTGCGGCAGCGCGGACTCGATGTGGCCCTTCGCGCGGTCCAGCTGCGCCACGTAGCCGCTGAACTCCTGGCCCAGGGTGAGCGGGGTCGCGTCCTGCAGGTGCGTGCGGCCAATCTTCACGATGGACTGGAACGCCTGGGACTTCTGGGCGAGCACGTCGCGCAGGGCGACCAACTCCGGCAGCACGTGCTTCACCACGGCCTCCACGGCGGCCACGTTCATCGCGGTGGGGAACACGTCGTTGGAGCTCTGGCCCTTGTTGACGTCGTCGTTGGCGTGGACCTTGCGGCCTTCGCCGCGCTCGCCGCCCAAGAGCTCCGAGGCGCGGTTGGCCAGCACCTCGTTGCAGTTCATGTTCGTCTGGGTGCCGCTGCCCGTCTGCCACACCAACAGGGGGAACTCCTCGTCGTGCTGGCCGGCGAGCACTTCATCCGCGGCCTTCACGATGGACTGGGCCTTCTCCTTGGAGAGGGAGCCGTTCTCCTGGTTCACGAGCGCGGCGGCCTTCTTCACCAGCACCAGCGCGTGCACGAGCGCCGTCGGCATGCGCTCGGAAGAGATGGCGAAGTTCTGGCGGCTGCGCTGGGTCTGCGCGCCCCAGAGCCGGTCGGCAGGGACTTCGATGGGACCAAAGGTGTCCTTCTCGATGCGAACATTCTTCGTGCTCACGGTGCGGCCTCCGCGCAAAAGGAACGATGTCCCGCGCGATTAACACCGCCGGACCGTCACGGCAGGGCAGAGTGACGACCCTGGCATGAGTGTCACTTCGTGAGCACCGCGGGCACCATCCGAGCCCTCTTCCTGGCCCAGGAGCGAGGCACGCCCATGCGCCGCGTCCCGGAGGCGCGGGCCGTGGAGCAGCACGGCTTCGAGGGCGACCGCCACCAGCGCAGGGCGGTGGGCCACAAGCGTCAGCTCCTGCTCCTGGACGAAGCGCAGCGCGCGGCGCTGGACGTGCCCGAAGGCGCGCTCAAGGAGAACGTGCTGGTGGAAGGGCTGCCCCTGGACGCGCTGCCCCCGGGACAGCGCCTGGCGCTGGGAGCAGATGTCGTGGTGGAGCTGACTGAACCCTGCGTGCCCTGCTGGAAGCTGGACGCCCTGCGCCCCGGATTGCTGAAGGACAGCTGGGGCCGCAGGGGTCAGCTCGCTCGAGTGCAGAAGGCAGGCACCGTGCATGAAGGCGACACCGTGCGCTTGCTGGACGTGAACCCGGACGCCCCGCGCATCATCCGGCCCAAGCTGCCCTGAGCCGTCACCGGCTCCAGAGTCGGCCCAGACTCAAGGGCACCGCGTCGAAGGGAACGGCATTCACGGTTCCACTGCCCAGATGCACCCCGTGCAGGCGCCACTGCCCGTCCTGGAGGCGGTGGATCTCCAACCCCATCGCCAGCGGGTCGATGAACCACAGCCACTCCACGCCCGCGCGTGCATAGACGCGCATCTTCGGACCCCGGTCCCACCGGTAGGTGGACGGTGACAACACCTCGCCAATCCAATCAGGAGCCAGGGAGAAGACAGGCGTGTTTGGAATGCGAGGCATCCGCTCGCGGCGCCATCCCGCGAGGTCTGGCACCAGCGCATCCCCCGTTCCCGCGAAGCGCAGCTCCGGTTCATACAGGATGACCCATCCACCGGGCCCATTGCTGCCCTCGTCGAACGGCCCATCCAGCCACCCTCCGAGCTTCGTCGCCGCCCTCGCGTGGGGAGACGCCGGCCTGGGACTGACGACCAGCTCGCCTTCGATGATCTCCCCCACCTTCGTCGGCGGCACGTCCTCCAGGACGGCGTACGACACCGACTTCCCCTTCCCACTCCCGTTTCCATCGCCCATGCGCGCAAGGATGCCCCCTACCCCTGACATCCTCAAGCCAGGGCCGACCCACACCCGAACGGGGAGGCAGGAAGACAGGCCCGTGCAGTGCTGCCTGCCCTGAACCCGATGAAAACAAGCTTAGTTTGAATTAAAAAATTCACACATACCCGGGGTGACGGCGCCATTGAGTCCGTGACACACTTTTCTCAATCGTTCTCACGGCTCCTGGGGATGCCTGCATGTCCATTCATTGGCTGGGTTTGGCGCTGGCGGCCTGGGGGCACCTGCCTCCGGACGGCGTCGCGCAGCTCCAGAAGGTGGATGGCGTGATGCCCCACCTGCGGCGTCTGGCGGAGGACCCGGAAGTGGTGCGCGCCCTCCGCGCCCAGAACGCTCACCGCACGCCGCTTGCCACCATCCAGCAGCTGGACTCGGAATGGATGGCGACCCCGGGCCTCACGCCCCACAAGCAGCGCGTGCTGGACGGCCCCTGCACGGGCGCGCTCCGCCGCCTGCGGGAGCGCCTGGGCCCGGCGATGGCGGAGGCCTTCGCCATGGATGATCAAGGCGCGCTCGTCTGCGCCAGCCGGCGCACGTCCGACTACTGGCAGGGCGACGAGGACAAGTGGCGCCTCACCTACGCCCAGGGCCGCGGCGGCCCCGCGCTGAGGGAAGCCCCCTTCTTCGACGAGTCCACCCAGGCCTACGTCATCCAGGTGTCCCTCCCCGTCCGCGATGGCGCCCAGGTCATCGGCGCGCTCACCGTGGGCCTGTCCCTGCTCGACCTGTGACACCGACCGGTCCCGTTCCCAACCTGGATTCTCCTGCATGCGACTGCTGTCCGGATTGAAGTTGCGGGGCCGCCTCACGCTGTGGATCTGCCTGCTGCTCGTCGCGGCTCTCGTCCCCGCCGTCGGTGCTGGCGTCCACACCATCCGGCGCAACCTGGAGCAGCAGGTGCACGGCGTCCTCCAGGTGGAAGCGGACGGCCTGCAGGACCTCATCGAAGCCTCGCTGCACGAGCGCGAAGCGAACGCCCGCGCGTGGACCGAGGACGCCATCGTGCGCGGCGCGCTCCTCTTCGACACCTACGCCAAGAGCGACGCGGTGCTCGCCTCGCTGAACAGCCGGCACACCAGCTTCGCCGGACTGGTGCTGTTCACCCCCGACGGGCGCGCCGTCTCCGTGAGCCGGCCGGAGCTGCTCCAGGCCTTCGCCGGCCGCGAACAGGAGGTGCGCGCCGCGCCCTGGTTCCAGACCGCGCTGGAGGACCGGCTGGACCCCGCCGTCCTCACGGGCGCCCTCACGAAGAAGGACCCCTTCCTCGACCGCACCGTGATGCCCCTGGCCATGCCCGTGCTCAGCCCCATCTCCGGAGCCAGGGTGGGTGTGCTGCTGGCCGCGTATGACTGGGGCCAGGTGGAGAAGGTGGTCGAGGGTGCGCTCCAGCGGGCCCAGGACCGGGGCCAGAAGAGCTTCACCCTAGAGGTCCTCGCCCCGGACGGCGCCAGCCTCTTCAGCGCCCGCGCGGAAGGCACGCCGAACCTCATGAACCCCGTGCGGGCCGAGGTCCACAACGGCACCACCCACCGCTTCGCCGCCGGCCAGGACTGGCGCTTCATGGCGGCGATGGAGTCGGACGAGGCCTTCCTGCCTCTGCGGCGCTTCCTGCAGCTCAGCCTGCTCGCGGGGAGCGCGCTCCTGGGGGTGGCCGTCCTGGCCGCCTGGGCCCTGGCGCGCGGGGTGACGCGGCCCATCGCCACGCTGAGCGCGCTGGTGTCCCGCGTGGTGCGCGAGGGCGACCTCACCCAGAAGGTGGAAGCCCACGGCCACCAGGACGAAGTGGGCGAGCTGGCCTCCGCCTTCTCCCGGATGATGGACCACCTGCGCGAGTCCACCACCAGCCTCCAGCAGGCCACCCGCGTCCTGGGGCAGACGGTGAGCGAGCTCACTGAAGCCACCGAGCAGCAGGAGCGCAACCTCACCCGGCAGGGCACCGCCATCCACGAGACGCAGGTCACCGCGAAGGAGATTCAACAGACCTCGCAGCTGGCCGCGGAGCGCTCGCAGGCCGTGCTCGCGTTGGTGGCGCGGGCGCGTGAAGCCGGCGGCGCCGGACAGACGGCGCTCGGCGCCAGCCTGGACGGCTTCGAACAGCTGCGCGACCACGGCGCGCGCCTGGCGGAAGGCATCTCCTCCCTCAACGAGCGCACGCGCCAGATTGGCGGCATCACCCAGACGGTGAAGGACCTGGCGGACCAGTCCAACATGCTCGCCCTCAACGCGGCCATCGAAGCGTCGCGCTCCGGCGAGCACGGCAAGGGCTTTGGCGTGGTGGCGCGCGAAATCCGCAGCCTCGCGGACCAGTCCATCCAGGCCACCGGCCGGGTGCGCGACATCCTGGACGCCATCCGCGGCGGCATCCACGACACCGTGGCGCTGTCAGAAGAGGGCCAGCGCCGCTCCGAGGCGGGCCTGGCCCAGGTGCGCGAGAGCGGTCAGAGCCTGCGTGCGCTGACGGACATCATCCAGGACAACGCGTCCGCGGCCCAGCAGATCGCCGCCGCCGTCATCCAGCAGAACGCCGGCATCGCGCAGATTTTCGCCGCCGTCACGGACCTGTCCCGGATGATGGACGACACCCTCCAGGCCATGCACGGCACCCAGCGCATGACGCACGCCCTGCGCGGCGTGGCCGAGCGCATGGAGTCCGTGGCCGGCGTCTGGCGCGTCTAGCAGCGAAACGCGCCAGGGCACGGCAGCCACGTCAGACGCGCTTCTCCCAGCGGGGCGTGTCGTCGTCCACCGGCGTGTTCGCGACCTTGGACACCCAGTCCAGCGTCCCCTGCAGCGGGGCCCGGCCAAACGCCTTCGCCGGGATGAACGCCCAGAGCAGCAGGTAGAGCGCGGCGCTCATCCCCGCGGACGCGAACAGCATCAGCACGAACGCCACCCGCACCAGCGAAACGTCCACGCCCAGCTCGCGCGCCAGCGACGCGCAGACGCCCAGCAGCGCCCGCCCCTCGCCCCGGTGCATGGGCACCGTGCGCGCACGGCAGTGCGGGCAGCGCTGCGCCTCGCCGGACAGCTCCTTCGAACAGGCCCTGCAGCGTGTCGTGACGTCCATGAGGTGACCTCCCAGTCAGGCCCCCGCTTGGCACGATGGGGGTCCCATACCTACCTACGGAACCCACCGCCCGTGATTGCACCCGCCCCTCCGATGTCGTGATTCCGGGGGTTTCTGGCCGGCTGCGTCAGTGGATTTACAAATTTAATACAGGCGATGTTGACAGCCTTACAGGCAAGCAGCTTCTAATTCACCAAGGCTTCCCTTCCCTAGATGGCGGGGACATCTTTCAGCCCGTTGGACCGCTTTTACAACGCATCTCGTCAGGAGCCAACATGGACGCGCGCACCTCCCAGAATCCCCCGGCCTTCGGCCCCGGCGTGACCGTGGAGGGCGACTGGCACCCGGATTACGCGGAGGTGCTGACGCAGGAGGCCATGGCCTTCGTGGCGAAGCTGGTCCGCACTTTCGGTGAACGGCGGGAAGCACTGCTGGAGCGGCGCAAGAAGGTGGCGCAGGACTGGCGCAAGGGCGAGCGCCCACACTTCCTCCCGGAGACGGCGGACATCCGCAAGGGCGACTGGACCGTGTCCCCGGTGCCCGCGGACCTGCAGGACCGGCGCGTGGAAATCACCGGTCCGGTGGACCGCAAGATGATCATCAACGCGCTCAACTCCGGCGCCAGCGTCTTCATGGCGGACTTCGAGGACGCCAACAGCCCCACCTGGGACAACGTGGTGCGCGGCCAGCTGAACCTGCGCGACGCCGTGCGCAAGTCCATCTCCTTCTCCGCGGAGAACGGGAAGCACTACGCGCTGAATGAGAAGCACGCCGTGCTGTTCGTGCGCCCGCGCGGCTGGCACCTGCCGGAGCGCCACGTGCGCATCGACGGCAAGCCCATCTCCGGCTCGCTCTTCGACTTCGGCCTGTTCTTCTTCCACAACGCGCGCGAGCAGCTGAAGCGCGGCACGGGCCCCTACTTCTACCTGCCCAAGATGCAGAGCCACCTGGAGGCCCGGCTGTGGAACGACGTGTTCCACCTGGCCCAGAGCGAGCTGGACATCCCGCGCGGCACCATCAAGGCCACGGTCCTCATCGAGACGCTGCCCGCCGCGTTCGAGATGGACGAAATCCTCTACGAGCTGCGCGAGCACTCGGCCGGCCTCAACTGCGGCCGCTGGGACTACATCTTCAGCTTCATCAAGACGCTCCAGTCGGACGCGTCCGTGGTGCTGCCCGACCGCGGGCAGGTGACCATGGACAAGGGCTTCCTCAACGCCTACTCGCAGCTGCTCATCCAGACCTGTCACCGCCGGGGTGCGCACGCCATGGGCGGCATGGCCGCCTTCATCCCCATCAAGGGAGACGCCGCCGCCAACGACGCGGTGATGGCCAAGGTCCGCGCGGACAAGCTGCGTGAGGCGAAGAACGGCCACGACGGCACCTGGGTCGCGCACCCCGGTCTCGTCCCGTTGGCGAAGGAGATCTTCGACGCGCAGATGCAGGGCCCCAACCAGGTGGCCAACAAGCGCGAGGACGTGCGCATCACCGAAGCGGACCTGCTCAAGCTGCCCTCCGGCACGCGTACCGAAGAGGGCCTGCGCCACAACATCCGCGTGGGCATCCAGTACACCGCCGCGTGGCTGGGCGGCCTGGGCTGCGTGCCGCTCTACAACCTGATGGAGGACGCGGCCACGGCGGAAATCTCCCGCGCCCAGGTGTGGCAGTGGATCCACCACGAGGCCACGCTGGAGGACGGCCGCCAGGTGACGCCGGAGCTGTTCGGCAAGCTGCTCGCGGAGGAGATGGCGCGCATGGACCGCGAGGGCGCCACCGAGCGCTACGGCCAGGCGCACATGGAGAAGTCCCGCGCCCTCTTCGAGCAGCTGTCCACCGCGCCCGCCTTCGAGGACTTCCTCACGCTGCCGGCCTACGAGGCCCTCGACCCGCGGTCCTGACGCTTTTCCAGACGCAGCACCGAAGTCTTTTCAACCCTTCACTGTAGCCCGAGGAGTCCTGGCATGTACGACGCGACGCAGACCACTTCCGATGCCTCCCCTCACGCGAAGCTCCACGCGCAGCGCTTCGAGGGAATCAAGCGCACCTACACGGACAAGGACGTGGAGAAGCTGCGCGGCTCCATCCGCGTGAGCCACACGCTGGCGGAGATGGGCGCCCGCCGCCTCTGGGAGCTGCTCCACACGGACGAGTACATCAACGCGCTCGGCGCCCTCACCGGCAACCAGGCGGTGCAGATGGTGCGCGCGGGCCTCAAGGCCATCTACCTGTCCGGCTGGCAGGTCGCCGCGGACGCGAACTCTGCGGGCCAGATGTACCCGGACCAGAGCCTCTACCCGGTGGACTCCGTCCCCTCCGTGGTGAAGAAGATCAACAACGCCCTGCGCCGCGCGGACCAGATCGACCACGCGGAAGGCCGCAAGGACCGCAACTGGTTCGCGCCCATCATCGCGGACGCGGAGGCCGGCTTCGGCGGTCCGCTCAACGCCTATGAGCTGATGAAGGGGATGATCGAAGCGGGCGCCGCGGGCGTGCACTTCGAGGACCAGCTGGCCAGCGAGAAGAAGTGCGGCCACATGGGCGGCAAGGTGCTGGTGCCCACCAGCCACTTCGTGCGCACGCTGACCGCGGCGCGCCTGGCGGCGGACGTGATGGGCGTGTCCACGCTGCTCGTCGCCCGCACGGACGCGGACAGCGCCAAGCTCCTGATGAGCGACGCGGACGAGTACGACCACGCCTTCATCGACAAGGCGGCGGGCCGCACGGCCGAGGGCTTCTACCGCATCAAGGGCGGCCTGGAGTGCGCCATCGCGCGCGGCCTGGCCTACGCGCCGTACGCGGACCTGGTGTGGTGCGAGACCAGCACCCCGGACCTGGCGCAGGCCAAGGCCTTCGCCGAGGGCATCCACAAGAAGTTCCCCAACAAGATGCTCGCGTACAACTGCTCGCCGTCCTTCAACTGGAAGAAGAACCTGGACGACAGCACCATCGCGAAGTTCCAGCGGGAGCTGGGCGCCATGGGCTACAAGTTCCAGTTCGTCACCCTGGCGGGCTTCCACGCGCTGAACTTCTCCATGTACGAGCTGGCCCGTCAGTACAAGGACCGCGGCATGGCGGCCTACAGCGAGATGCAGCAGTCGGAGTTCGGCGCGGAGAAGAACGGCTACACCGCCACGCGCCACCAGCGCGAGGTGGGCACCGGCTACTTCGACCAGGTCGCCGAGGTGATTTCCGGCGGCAGCGCCAGCACCCTGGCCCTGCACGAGTCCACCGAGGCCCACCAGTTCTAGGCCTGGCGGATCAGGCTCGGACGCCCTGAAAAGGCACTGAAGGCCGTGGCGTTCCAGGGAAAATTCCCTGGGATTCCGCGGCCTTCGGCGTTCGCGAGGCGAAAGAGGCAACTTCCCCGGGGCTGGGGCGATAATGCAGGGAACGAACTTGAAGCCCCACAGGCACGCCTTCGGGTGCGCCGCGCAGACCGGGGCCTTTTGACGGGAGCCGCCATGAACCGCATCACGTCTCTCTCCGGTCCTCGGGTGCAGCCGACCGCGACGAACACCGCCTCCTCCGTGTCGGGCAGCCGCTTCGGCTCGCTGATGTCGGGTGCGGCCGCGCAGCCGAAGATGGGCGCGCAGCTGACGGGCGGTTCGGTGGTGTCGACGGCGCTGGCGCAGATGGGGGCCACGCCGCACGGCGGGCTGATGAACGCCTACACCGCGGGCGCCACCTCCACGCCGGTGAACGTCACGGGCAATCAGACCCAGCAGCAGCAGCAGGCCGCGGCCTCGCAGACGGGTGCGGAGCCCAAGAGCGAGGAGATGCAGGCCATCGAGGACCTGGCCGTCATGTCCGCGGTGTCCATGTCCCAGTCCATCCTGCACATGGGCGGAATGAAGCTGACCCTGGACCGCGAGTAGTCCCCGCGTTCCAAGGCCGTCCTTCACAGCATCTGCTTCACGTGAGCCCTGGGGGAGACCTCAGGGCTTTTTCTTGTCGCTGTCGTCGCTGTACTGGTCGCGGATGCCGTCGTGCCGGTTCTTCGTGTCGTTCCAGGGCTGATCCACGTCGGAGCGCTGCCCGCCGTTCTGCCCGGTGACGTCGTTGAGCTCCTCGGCGCGGCCTTCGGCGGGCACCCGGTCGCCGTGCTCCTCCGGGTCCTTCTGCTTGCTGGGGTCCAGCGGGATGCCGGCGCTCTTCTTGAGGTATTCGTCCTTGGGGTCCATGCCGTCATTCCTCCCTTGAGTCCTCAAGGTGGTGACGGAAGCGCCGTACCGGGAGCGGCCGGGCGGACAGGCCTCCCCTTCCTCAGTTGAGGTACTTCGGCTTCGCGGGCGCGGAGGGCGGCTGGGCCTTCATCATCTCCAGGCCCTGGCGGGTGAGGACGAAGCGGACGACGCCGGAGCCGCGCTCGGTCTCGATTTCGGCCTCGAAGGCGGGCCCGGCGATGCCGCCCAGGGACACGTCCTTGCGCAGGTTGTTCACGCGGCCGGAGAGCAGATCGCCGGCCACCTCTCGCGAACCCTCGCCGCGCGTGTACAGCTCGAAGGCGGCCTCGTGCAGCGTCATGGCCAGCGCCGGGGTGAGGGGCTGGGAGCTGAAGAGCACGGAGATGAGGAGCCAATAGGGCGTCTGTTCAGCCATCGCGGAGAGCAGTGTAGCGCCCGCGGCTAGCGGGCGCGCGGCTGTCTGCGAGCGGCGATGCCTTCCGCGAGCACACCCTGCGCCCTCCAGTGGCCATACAGGCGGCCCTGGGACGCGAGGAAGTCCAGCCGCTGCCGGGTGCGCTCGTCCATGCGGCCGGGGGCTGCGTCGCGGTACGGCGTGCCGGGCAGCGGCATGAAGGTGTGGCCGTGCACACGGGCGCCCAGGTCGGACAACCGCTGCATGAGGTCCAGCGTGGCGTCCACGTCCGCGGGCTCCTCGCCGGGCAGGCCCAGGATGAAGTCCACGTTGGGCACGAAGCCGCCCTCCACCGCGAGCCGCGCGGCGCGCACCACGGTCTCCACGTCGTGGCCGCGCCGGGTGGCCTGGAGGATGCGCTCGGAGCCGGACTGACCGCCGATGATGAGGTTGTCGTTGGCCACGTAGCGCTTGAGCAGCGCCAGGGACTCCGGCGTGACGTGCTCCGGGCGCACTTCCGAGGGGAAGGTGCCGTAGTAGATGCGCCCGTCAGGGGCCATGGCCTCCGTCACGGCGGCGAGCAGCTCCTCCACGGCGGCCAGGTTCACGGTCTCGTTGGGGGTGCCGTAGGACAGGGACGTGGGGGTGATGAAGCGCAGGTCGCGCCGTCCCGCGCGGCGCAGCTCGCGGGCCCAGTGGGCGATGTTGGCCACGGTGCGGTGCCGGAAGCGCGCCTTGGACATGAAGGGCGTCTGGCAGAAGCGGCAGGCGTAGATGCAGCCGCGGGTGATTTCGATGGCGCCGAACTTCACGTTCTTCGCGGCGAACGGAGGGAAGTCATCCAGGCGCACGCCCTCGCCGTGGCCGTGCTGCACGAGCTTGCCGTCCTTGAGGTGCGCGGTGCCGTGCGTGGTGCGTGGGTCCTCGCCCTTGAGGACGCGGGACAGAAGGGCGCGCAGGGTGTGTTCGCCCTCGCCCACGGCGATGAGGTCGAAGCCGGCCTGGAGTGTCTGGAGCGTTTCGGCGGTGGCGTGCACCCCGCCCGCGATGCAGAGGACGTCGCGGCCCTCCAGCCGTTCGCGCACCCAGTTCAGCTCCTCCACGGAGGGGCCGAAGCTGGCGGAGTAGAAGGACCACGCGGCGACGACGGTGTCGCCCGCGTCCGCGCGTTCGCGCACGGTGGTCAGCAGGTCCTCGCGGTTGCGAGGGAAGTGCATCGACACGTCCGCGAGCGCGGGGTCCGCCTCCACGGCGCCGGCGAGCACGGTGAAGGCGTACTTGCCGGGGTACTGGTAGCTCAGGACGAGCGAGACCTTGCGAGGCGTCTGCGACATGACGACCGCGGATGATGCCACAGCGCGGTCAGAGGAAGCGGCGCTCCCACTGCCGGACCTCGGCTTCGGGGAAGAGGCCCCATTCGCCCTGGTGCACGTAGAGCCAGGGTTCCAGCACGCGGGCCAGCTCGCGGTACGCGGGCAGTGTGTCACCGGCCTCCAGGTCCCCAGCTTCGGGGACGGGGCCCAGGGACACCACGGCGCGGTCCGGGGACAGGGATTCGACCTTGGTTGAAGGTGAGTGCAACCGGGACCGAAGTGCTTCCGCTCCGCCCAGCTCGTTGAGCACGGGCGGGCCCAGGAAGTTGAGCCACGCGGGGGGGCGGAGCTTCGTGCCCAGGTACAGGGACAGGCTGCCCAACCGGTTCAGGTCGAAGCCGGGGTGACGCCGGGTCACTTCACGCAGGCGCGGCGTAAGGGTCCGGGGCCAGGCGCCCACTTCAAGCGAGAGCCCAGCGTGCCCTGAGCTCCATGGCAGCTCACTCCCCAGGTCGATGGCGAATGAGCGGATCCACTCCGGCCCGCGTTCGTCCAGGAACTCGATGGGCAGCCTGAACTCCAGAGCGCAGGTACTCTCCCGCTCCTCATTCTCGAAGCCAGCCACCGCTTTGCTCCGCCCCTGGTATTTGAAAGCGACGCCGGTCACGGAGTCGGGGCGCTCGATCAGCTCGACCAGTGCAGAGGTTGCCAGCAGCCGCTGCCGGACGACAGCCTCGCCTGCGGCGTCCACCGGCTGCCAGTCCCCCGAGGAGTCCACGTACCAGCCAGGCTGGCGCGGGCTGATGGCCTGACGGTAACGCTCCAGTGCTCGCAACACGGCCGGGGCCATCAACTCGTGGGGCTGCCGCATGTAGAACGCGATGCTGAGCCCCTCCCGCACAAGGGCCACCCACTGGCCGTCGATGTCGATGTCTTCACGAATCCTTGGGACTCGCCCGCTCATGGCGTAACTCCAAAGTTGGGAGACACCAGCTGGGGTGCCCCCTCACTCTTGAGTATCTGCTGATAGATCTCGCCCTGATCCTTTGAAGCGAAGGGGTGCCCGTCAGGATAGGGATCCCATCTAGGAAAGTTGCCTACCGGGCACGGGAACTTGAAGTCGTAGACGGCTTGGACATTCAGCGGGTTCCCCAAGGCGTGCAGCACCACATCCGGCGCGATGGTCCCCGTCAGCAGGAAGAACTGTCCTGCGGCCAGCCAGCGCGCCACCTCCTCCGGATCCAACCAACGCGTCCGGCCCGTCTTCGTATCGCGCAGGTAGCGCGGCTCCAGGCTGAACCGTCCCGCGTCCGTGCCGCCCAGTTCCTGCTGCACGCACGCCAGAGCCGCCTCGTGCTTCGCATTCCCCAATTGCACGGCGCGCGTCATCTCACGGCCGTTCGCGTCCACCACCCTCTCCTCACAGATCGCGCGAGTCGTCCGCCCTCCGGGCCCCAACATCCGTTCGTTCACGTCGAAGTTCGCCCGCTTCGCGCACTCCACCAGCACGCGCTCCACGCGGGCCACCTCCGCCGCTTCCCACAGGCGCATCACCGCCGCGGCCTGACCTGCCCGGGCCGCCGCGCGGGTCAGCCACGGCAGGATGGCGTCCTGTCCCACCTGGGCGGCGCACGCCGAATTGCGCAGACCCCCCGCCGTCGCGGAGTCCACCGCTATCTGGGAGTAGCTCCGGTGCCTGCGCATCTCCGGGCCCGCGCACGCGGTCCACAGCAAGAGGCAGCACAGCCACCACATCCAACGGGGAGGAGTCATGCCGAGCCTCCTCGCATGGATGCGCGGGCTCCTTCAACCCGACTCCCGCCCCGGACACACCGGAGCGGGAGGGTCCTTCACCTACGGATTCAGCTCCGGCGACGGCGAGCCCACATCAGGCCCAGCAGGCCCAGCAGCGAGAACGCGGCCAACGAACCACCGCTCGCGGAGCAGCCGCCGTGGAAGTTGGCGTCGCCCTCGCTCTCGTCCAGCGGAGACGGCTTCACGCCCGTGTTCGTGCCCGCGTCCACGGAAGTGCCCGCGTCCACCACGGGGTCCGGATCCACGGGCGAGCCCGCATCCACCACCGGATCCGGATCCACCGGGCTGCCCGCGTCGAACACCGGGTCCGGGTCCTGCGGCGAGCCCGCGTCCACGGTCGTGCCCGCGTCCACCGGCGTGCCGGCATCGACCACGGGGTCCGGATCAGGCTGCACCACCGGGAACACGTCCGCGCGGGTCGTCGCCTGGATCATGCCGTCGTGGTAGACGACGCCCACCGGCTTGATGGTGTCGTCCCGGTACAGGCCCAGCTTCAGGTAGTTGTTCTGGCCAGAGAACATCGTCTTGGCCTGGGTCTTCTTCAGCACCTGGACGCCGTTGTGCCACAGCTCCACGTAGCCCACGGACGCGTCTGGGGACCACTTCACGTGGAAGATGAACTCCTGCCACGCGCCGCGCTTGAGCGCCGTGCTCCACACCGTGCCGCTGTCGTTCAGCGTCAGGCGGATGAGCTCGCCCTTCACGAAGAACTCCACCGGCGGCGACCCGCAGCACCCGTCGTGGTGCCACTGCGTGAAGAGCTGCCACGCGTCCACGCTGGGGAAGTCGTTCGCGAACATCACCTTCCAGCGGTACCAGTACTCCGAGCCCACCTTCTCGTTGCTCAGATAGACGAGCTCGTTGCGGTTGCCGCTGGAGTTGATGGGATCATCGCCCTGCTTCACCGTGGCCTTGAGCGCGTACTTGCCTTCCGACACCGGGCTCGTCACCACCTGGAGCCGGTCCGAACTCACCATCTGTTCCTTGCTGTATTGGGAACGGTTTCCCGTCTCGAAATCGCCCCGCCAGACGATTTCCGCCGCAGCGAGGCTCGGGAGCAGAACAACCACGAGCCAGAGGTGCAGTGCTTTCAATGCTGAATCCTTGGGGGAGGGGGAAGACTGGGTGCTTTGATGTCAAACTTCGACAAAGGTTGGCAGCAATCATTCCCTGTCTTCATTCCCTCGCCAAACCATTCCCAGACGCCTGACAACACAGCATGCAACCAGGCAGGCCCTCTCCTGGATTGAGACATGTTTCACGTCGGGGGCGGGCCGCCCGTACCCACCGAGCGGACGGCGGAGCGATGTCCTGAACGCAACGCGTCATTGACAGGGGAGCATCCAGGGGGCTGACGGGACGGGGGCGTGGTGTAAGGTCACGGGCCCTTCCGGCGCTCCCTTCCCGGGGCGCTCATCCGTGTGCCCCATGCTCGTACTGCGAGACGTCCAGAAAACCGATTTGCCCGGCCTGAAGCGTCTTGCCGCGGTGCTGAACACGGTCAACCTGCCGAACAACGAAGAGACGCTCGAGGCCATCATCGACAAGTCGGTGAAGAGCTTCGCCGGCAAGGTGAAGGACCCGTTCGAGCGCGAGTACCTCTTCGTGCTGGAGGACGTGCGCAACAGCCTCATCATCGGCACGTCGATGATCATCGCCCAGCACGGCACGTACGACGCGCCACACATCTACTATGAGGTGAGCGAGCGCGAGCACTACTCGGCCTCGCTGGAGCGGCACCTGCGGCACAAGGTGCTGTCCATCGCGTACAACTACGAGGGCCCCACGGAGATTGGCGGCCTGGTGGTGGACCCGCCCTACCGCGCGACGCCGGACAAGCCCGGCAAGCAGCTGTCCTTCGTGCGCTTCCTCTTCATCTCCATGCACCGGCGGCTGTTCCGGCCGCGCGTGCTGGCGGAGCTCCTGCCGCCGCTGCTCCCGGACGGGCGCAGCCTCCTGTGGGAGGCCTGCGGGAAGAAGTTCACCGGGCTCACCTACCTGGAGGCCGACCGGCTGAGCCGCCAGAACAAGGAGTTCATCAAGGAGCTGTTCCCCGCGTCGGACATCTACGCGTCGCTCTTCCCGGACCGCGTGCAGAAGGTGCTGGGCGAAGTGGGCCCGGCCACGCGCGGCGTGCAGCGGATGCTGGAGCGGGTGGGCTTCCGGTACGTGGAGCGCATCGACCCGTTCGACGGCGGACCGCACTTCGAAGCGAATACGGAGGACATCTCCCTGGTGCGCCGCTACCGCACGATGAAGCTGGCGGAAGAGGACTTCGAATTGGTGGGAGACGACGTGCTGGTCGCCGTCGAGCGCGAATCCGGCCGCAACCGCTTCCGCTCCGTGCGCTGCCAGGCCCGGCTGGACAACACCGTCATCCACCTGCCCGCTCGCGCCAAGGAGATCCTGGAAGTGAAGCCCGGCGCGAAGCTGTCCGTCATTCCGTTCGAGTAGCGCGCACCACGCGGAAGTCTCCGCGCAGAAGCGACAGCCAGCGCTCCCCGGCCTCCAGGGCGGGGCCCTCTGGCGGCACCAGCGCCAGCGCCAGGTGCGTGTCCGGGCGCACGGGGTCCAGGGACGTGGGGTCCAAATCCAGCGTCCCGCCGCCCCGCAGCGCCACCCGCACCCAGGCGTGCGGCCGGGCGGGGCCGCCGTCCACCACCAACAGCCCGTGCACCAGCCCCACCCGCTGGCCCTTCTCGCGCGCCAGGGACGCGTAGCGCAGGGCGTGGGCCAGGCAGCCTCCGGCCTCGCCCTCCCCGCCCCGGTTCCAGTCCGCCTCCGAGGGCCCCTTGTCCGGGAAGGCGGCGTGCACCTTCGCGGACAGGGCCCGCGCCGCCGCGGACGTCCACTCCGTCATGCCCTCAAGGCGCCGGGGGACGGCCGGCGCGCGTGGCCCGTCCCTCCGAGCCGGGACGAGCGCCAGGGGCCCCGGGGCGTCTCCCTCCACCGGCAGGCCGTCCGAGAAGAGCTCCGGTGGCGGCTTCAGCCGTTCCCCGGGGGTGGCCCGGGTGAAGCGCGAGTCCCCCAACTCCAGCACCTGGAGCCAGCCCTCCCGGTCATAGGTGGCCCGGAAGGCAACCCCCAGCATCGTGCCCTCGGCGCGCGTTGGGCCGCGGGACGTGACGCAGTGAGGACCGATGCGCGTGGGGGAGGACAGCTCCTCACGGGCCTCCACGCACCCTTCGGGCGGAGGGCCCCGCCATACCCAGAGCGCCTGGGGCATCACGCTGCGCTCCCGGTCGGTATCCGTGATGTGCCCCCTGCCGTCCACGTGGATGACGGCCGAGCGCCCCAGCACGCCCGCACGGCCCGAGCGCAGGTGCAGGTGCTCGCTGTCGTACGTGAAGCTCCCCGGCACCAGCGTCAGGGTGACCGTACCCACCGGCACGCCGCGCCACGCGAAGATGAACCGGGCCCGCGACACCTCCGTGCGGACCGGCGCCGGGTTTCCGGCCTCGGGGCCCGCGCTGGCGGGGTTTACGGGGAGCGCCAGCATGGCGATGGCGATGAGGGCCTTCATGTCTCATGAAGCATGCGTCGAAATTGGGACCGGCGCGAGAAGGCGGGTTAGCGTCCACCCCGTCCATGGGCGCCAAACGATACCTCTTCTCGTTCGGGCTGGTGGCAGCCCTGGTCTCCGCACTCATCCTGGGCTTCGTGTTGTTCTGGGTGACGGGCAAGCCGGATGACACGGCTGGGTGGGCGGTGCTGCTGCTCGGCGTGCCGTTCCTCTGGCTCATCGGCAGCTACCTGTCGTGGTTCCGCTTCGCGGCCATGCGGCGGCGCGAGCGGCGCGACCTGATGTCCCGGCTGGCGGAAGGCGACCTCACCACGCCCATCCACACCGGCTTCGAGGGCCAGGAGGACCTGCGCCGCCTCATCCTGTCCCTGCGCCGGGCCATGTCCCAGGTGCAGCGCGTGACGAGCAACCTGCACCGCACCGGCAACGGCGTGAGCGAGCAGGCCCGCATGCTGCTGGAGGCCGCGCGCCGTCAGGGCGGCGCCGTGGAGCGCACCCTCACCGCCGTGGGCGGCAACGGCACCAGCCTCCAGGTGGCCATCAAGCGCGTGCAGCACATTGAAACCTTCGCGCACGAGACGACGGGCGCCCTGCTGGAGATGACCGAGCGGCTGCACCAGGTGGTGGATGGACTGGAGACCGTCAACGACTTCAGCCAGCGCACCAGCGGCCTCACCCAGGCGATGACGGAGCGGCTGACCCACATCGCCGCGTCGGGCGACGAGCTGGGCCGCTTCGCCTCCGAGGCAGAGGACTTCGTCGCGCTGGTGGAGGGCGGCATCGACGCCGTGCGCCGCCGCGCCACGGAGACCAACAGCATGGCCATCGCCGTCACCGCCACCGCCCAGCGCGGCGAGGCGCTGGTGGGCGACAGCGTGCAGGGCATGTACCGGGTGGAGGAGACGGTGCGCAAGGCGGCCGAGCTGATGGAGATGCTCGGCACGCGGTCGCTGGAGATTGGCCGCATCGTGGACGTCATCCAGGAGATCGCCGACCAGACGAACCTCCTGGCCCTCAACGCCGCCATCATCGCCGCGCAGGCGGGCGAGCACGGCCGTCCCTTCGGCGTGGTGGCCAACGAAATCCGCAGCCTCGCCGAGCGCACCACTCGCTCCACGCGCGAGATTGGCACCATGGTCACCGGCATCCGCGACGCGGTGGAGACCGCCGTGGCGCTGGTGCAGGAGGGCCGCGAGCAGGCCACCGCGGGCGTGGCCCTGGGCGACCGCGCCTCCGAAGCCCTGAGCGAGATCCGCTCCATCACCCAGCGCACCTTCGCCGCCGTGGAGGCCACGGTGATGGAGACGCAGCGGCTGGAGGCGCAGGGCGCCACCGTCGTGGAGGCCAGCAAGCGCGTGGCCCGGCGCGTGGAGGACATCACGCGCATGGCCATTGAGCAGTCCGGCAACGCGCGGGACCTGGTGCGCCAGATTCAGGAGATGTCGCGCGTGGGCCAGAGCGCCGGCCAGAAGGCCGAGGCCCAGGCGCGCACCGGCCGCGACCTGTCCGAAGCGGTGATGCGCCTGAGCGCGGCCATCGAGGAACTGCGCGCCGCGCACCAGGTGCTCACCCGGGGTGACGCGTCCATTCGTGAAGAAGTCGCGCAGGTGCGCGAGGACGCGCGCCGGGTCATCCGCATTGGCGACGGGTTGGACCGCACGGTGGACCAGCTGGGCCACGAGACGGCGAGCCTGGAGGCGGAGGTGTTCCGCTTCCAGCTGCCCCGGGCCCGCGTGGGCGGCACGCTGAGGGTGGGCCTGCATCAGTCGGGCTCGCTGCGCGCGCGGCAGACGGTGGATCCGCTGTTCGCCGTGGAGAACCAGATGGCGGAGCTGACGGCGTGCCTCTTCTCCTGCCTGGTGCGGCTGGAGGACGGCATGCTGGTGCCCGACCTGGCCGAGCGCTGGGACGCGGATCCTTCCGCTCGCCGCTACCGCTTCTACCTGCGCCGGGGCGTCACCTTCCACGACGGCGCCCTGCTCACCGCGCAGGACGTGAAGCGCCACCTGGAGCGGCTGATGGACCCGGCGCTGCGCTCGCCAGACCGCAGCCTGCTGGAGGACGTGGAGGGCGCGCGCGAGTACGCCAGCGGAATGGCTCGCGAGGTGACGGGCATCGAGGTCCTGGACGAAGGCACGCTGGAGATTCGCCTGCGCGAGCCCAAGGCGTTCTTCCTCCAGCTCATGGCGCTGACCGCCACGGCGGTGGCGAAGCTGGACCCGACGGGGAAGCTGGTGGGCACGGGGCCGTTCCGCGTTGTCGGCATGCAGGCGGACCGGATGGTACTGGAGCGCAACGCCACCTACTGGCGCGGCGGGCTTCCGCTGCTGGACCGGTTGGAGTTCGTCCTCACGGAGACGCGTCCGCAGGCGGTGCGGCAGTTGTTGGACGGGCAGGTGGACCTCGTGTCGTTCCTGCACGTGGAGCACACGGAGGCGCATGGGCTGGACGCGCATCAGGTGGTGACCAGCACCACGCCCTCCACGGCGTTCCTGGGCCTCAACCTGAACGAGGCGCCGTACAACGACGTGCGCGTGCGGCGGGCGCTGCGCGCGGGCATGGACATCCCGAGCGTGGTGGAGCAGTTCCACCCGGGCGCGCGCGCGGCACGCACCTTCACGCCGCCGGAGCTGCTGGACGGGGCACAGGAGCTGGGGCCCACGCCGGTGCCGGACCTGACGCTGGTGGAGCGGCTCCTGCGCGAGGCGGGTGTGCGACGGTTGCAGCTCACCCTGCACCACGCGGTGGGCCGCGACACGTCCGCCGAGGACGCGGTGCTCTTCCGTCCGTTGATCCAGGCGGGGCTGCTGGAGCTGCGGCATGAGCAGATGCCGCCGGAGGAATACCTGGCTCGCCTGCGCGAGGGGAAGGTCCCGGCGTTCCGCACGTTGTGGCTGGCGGA
Source organism: Corallococcus sp. AB030 (assembly GCF_003668965.1). Taxonomy (NCBI): domain Bacteria; kingdom Pseudomonadati; phylum Myxococcota; class Myxococcia; order Myxococcales; family Myxococcaceae; genus Corallococcus; species Corallococcus sp. AB030. The sequence goes on along the minus strand of NZ_RAWQ01000036.1, from coordinate 22,281 downwards.
CTTCCCGGACCCCGACGCGTTCCTGCACTTCCTGCTCAACTCCAGCGCGCAGACGGTGTACCCGCTGGGCTACCGCAATCCGGAGCTGGACCGGCTCACCGCCGAGGCGCGCGTGTCCATCGACCCGGAGCTGCGCTCGCAGCTCTACAAGCGCGCGGAGATGCTGGCGCGCGAGGACTGCCCGCTCATCCCGCTGTACCACGACCGCACGCACGCGGTGGCGGTGGCGTCCGTGCAGAACCTGCGGCTGCACCAGACGCCGCCGCAGGTGCGCTACGAGGACCTCTGGGTGGACCCGGCCGCGGGCGGTTAGGGCGCGGCGCGGCGTGTGCCCGCGGGACTGGCGTTGCGCTGGGGCCAGCCTCGGGATTCGGTACGTCCACCGAGGGGATAGGACTCCAGCATCCAGATGCCGTCACGGCGCAGGGCCACGTGCAGCAGGTCTCCGGCGAACACCGCGCCTGCCACCTCCACGCGGCCTGGCAGGGAGCACTGGTTGAGCTTGTCGCCGAAGGCGATCCATTCGAGCCACGCCTGACGCTGACCGTTCGGCAGCTCCGCGTCCGCGAGCACGCCCACGGTGTTCTGCTCCAGCAGCGCGGCTTCGTGGAAGGCGCCGGGCAGCACCGGCGAGGGCAACACGTCCACCTCCGAGAGGAACTGGCCGTCGTCCGAGCTGAAGGAGCGCAGCACCGTGCGCAGCTCCGCGCCGGCGCAGGGAGTTCCGTCCGAGTGGTCGCACGCGAACGCGAACGCATGACCGGTCGCGCCTCCGGGGGACATGAGCACGGGCTCGGCCAGGGGCGACAGCGTGCGCGTGCCCGCGTCCCAATCCAGCGCGGTAAGCACACCTCCATCCGTGTCCACGAAGGCCTGCGTGCCCACGAGCAACCGGCCCGATGCGAGCGCCAGTGACAACGCTCCGCCTGGGACACCCGCATCAAGCGGTTCGATGCTCAGCGCTGCGATGCCTCCGTCCTCGAGCGCATCACCGAACGTCATGAGTGTCCCGCCGTCCGTGACCGGAGCAGCCGGTGCCTGGTCCGTGAAGGCCAGCCGTCCATCCCACGGCGTGTAGAGGTACGCGCCGCGCGCGTCGTCCACGGCGAGCCTCGCAGCTCCGCCTCCGTCCTCCTCCGGCCCCATCGCCAGCGGCACGCCAGCGTCCGCGCTCAGCAACACCAGCCGGGAGCGCAGCGGCTCCGTGCCCGCGTCGTCGCTCCACGTGACGTACGTCAGCACGTCCCCTTCCTTCGTGAGCGCCACCCTGCCCGCTCCCGTTGTGCCGGGCACGACCTCCGGTGTTCCTCCATCCAGCGCCGTATCGGCGAACGCCAGCGACGTGCGCCAGCGCAGCTCGCCCACGCCTCGCGGCGCGTATGCCTCCAGCGCTTCCGGCGCGAGCACCACCACGCCCGCGTCCGACGCCGCGAGCAGCGTCCTCGCGCCCCCGTCCTCATAGGGCGACTCGTAGCGCAGCAGTCCGCTCTCCGTGTACGCGGCGAGCCAGCAGCCTGCGTCCTCACCGCACACCGACGCGTAGACCGTCCCATCGTCCACCAGCAGCACCGGCCCGCCGTCCTCCGCGACGGGCATCCCGCCCAGCTCCGCGCTGAAGACGGACTCCAGGTCTCCCGCGTCCGGGCGCATGCACTCGCCCGCGCTGCATTTGCCTTCATCCTGGCATGGCGTGGCCGGCGCGCAGACGAAGCCGTCCGGCGGCGTCACCGACCGGCATGTGCCGCCAAGGCAGACCCGCGCCGCCTTGCAGCTCACCGCGCCGCAGGGGCTGAAGTCCGCCACGTCCACCTCCTGGCAGCCCGAGTTGCGGTCGCATACGCCCACCTTGCAGGGGTTGCTCGGCACCGGGCACGCGACGCTCGCCGTCACGCAGCCCTGCGTTGGCGAACAGCTGTCCACCGTGCACGGGTTGTCGTCATTGCACGTGCGCGGCTGCCCCACGCAGACGCCCGCCTGGCAGCGGCCGTTCTCCTGACAGCGGCTGTTGGGGATGCATGACGCTCCGTCCGCCTGCGGGGACTCGATGCACAGGCCGGAGTCCAGGTCGAAGCGCGAGTCATGGCACTCGCTCCGCGGGATGCACGCCAGCGGACGCACGCCCACGCCGGTGAGCTTCACGTTCGCCGTGGTGCGCCCCGCGGTGAGCACCAACTCCCCCTCCACCGGCGTGCTGCCCGCGGAGAACAGGATGTCCACGGTGCCCGTGCCGCTGCCCGCCACGACAATCTGGGACACGACGACGAAGAAGGGCGCGTCCGTCACCGCGTCCACCGTGACGCCCGCGCGGCCGGTGGCCACCAGCGTCAGTGAACGGCGCACCTGCGTGCCCTCCAGCACCCGGCCAAAGTCCACGACCTCGACCTGCGGCCGGAAGCTGGCGCTCGCACCGCCCACGTTGGGGTCGTCGCCACAGCGGCAGCCTCCCACCAGGACGAGCAACAGGAGCAGCCACCAGCGAGCACGGATGCGGGACATGCCCCCGACTCAACCGCGCCACCCCGGGCCCGCGCAACGTGCGCCCCACCCTGGCGGGTCGTCCCCGCACATTTTCCTGCCCGACCGGGCTCGCTACGGTTCCACGGCCGACTCACGCCGCCGCGTCAGCGCCCGCACACCAAACCCCAGCGCCGCCACCACGAGCAGCCCGATGACCGCGTACTGGTAGCGCGACACCAGCACCGTCAACCGCTCCAGGTTGCCGCCCACCGCCATGCCCAGCGCCAGGATGAGTCCGCTGTGCGCCAGCGCGGAGATGGAGCCCAGCACCAGCGCGTTGAAGCGCGGCATGCGCGCCGCTCCCGCCGCGATGAAGATGACGCCCCGGATGCCCGGCAGGAACCGGTTCACCAGCAGCAGCCACGGCCCCGCGTGCCGCATCCGCGCCTGCACCTGCTCCAGCCGCGCGTGCGTGAGCCCGAAGAAGGAGCGCCCCGGCTGCTCCTCGAAGCGCTTCGCCAGCCACTGGCCCACCGCGTAGTTGATGAACGCGCCCACCACGCTGCCCGCCGTCACCACCGCGAGCACCAGCCACCAGGGCTTCACCCCGCGCACGGCGTAGACGCCGCCCATGAGCACGATGGTGTCCCCGGGGAACGGCGGCACCACGTACTCCAGCATCGCCGCCACGCCGAGCACCAGGAACCCGAACGGCCCCAGCGCCCCAATCAGCTTGTCGACGTGCTCGATCCACATCCGTGCGGTGCCCTCCAGACCCGGAAGCCCTCCGCGCGAGACTTAAGTCGTCTCCCCTCCCGGCGGAACCCGTGTTCTCCACCAGCCGCGCGGCGGTGAACACGCGCGGGCGTGGACCTCAGGCCTGCCGGGGCGAAGCAGCAGGCGTCGGAAGCACCGTGCCGCCGTACTGGCTCGCCGCCAGCGTGCCGCACGCCGCGCCAATCTCCTTGCCGCCCGAATAGCGCCGCGCGATGGGCGCCTTCAGAATCTGCAGGTGGTCCCGGAACGCGCTCAACTCCTCCGCCGTGGGCGGCAGGTACTTGCCCGTCGGATCCGTCACGTCGATGAGGTCCACCTTGATGGGGATGCCCTCGAACGCCGCCTTCAGCGCCTCCGCGTCCTCGCGCTCCAGGTTGAAGCCCTGGATGGCCACGTAGGCAATCATCGCCCGCTCGCGCCGCGCCTCGCTGTACTCACGGATGGCCTGGATCAGCTCCGGCAGCGGGTGCGTCTTCTCGATGGGGAGCACCTTCGCGCGCTTCTCCGGGATGGCGCTCGTCACGCTGAACGCCAGGCGGAACGGGTGCCCTTCCTTCGTATAGCGGCGAATCGCGGGCACGTGCCCCGCCGTGGAGAACGTAATGGCCGTGCCGGAGATGGAGAACCCCGCCGGGTGCGACAGGATCTGCGCCGCGCGGATGGTCTCCTTGTAGTTCAGCAGCGGCTCGCCCATCCCCATGAACACCACGCCGCCCACGCGCCGGTCCGCCTCCGCGCGCACCTGCATCACCTGATCCAGGATCTCCCAGGTCTGGAGATTCCGCTGGAAGCCCAGCTTGCCCGTCATGCAGAAGTCGCACGCCAGCGCACAGCCCACCTGGCTGGACACACAGACGACGTACTTCTCCTCGAAGATGGGGATGCGCACCGCCTCGATGCGGCCGCCCAGCGGCGACTCGAAGAGGTACTTCACGAAGCCGTCTTCCGCCTGCCGCCGCTCGACAACCTTGAGGGACGGCATCTCCGCCTGGGCGCGGAGCAGGTCCGCGACCCTGCGCGGCACCTGGGGCGCCAGCGCGACGGCATCCACCGTGGGACGGGCGTGGGCGAAGACGCCCGCGAACACCTTGCGCACCGCGGTCGCGGACGGCTGGGCCGGCGCGAGCGCTGCTTCCAGCTCCGGCAGCGACAGTTGTTTCAGGTTCACGAGCAGGACTTGATCTTCGAGCGCAGGAACTCGGTCAGCTTCGCTGACACTTCCCGAGGCATCTTCAGCGCCATGGCGCGCTTGCACAGGCCGGGAGTCGCCCGATAGGTGCTGAGGAATTCCTCGCAGGGCTTACAGCCCGACAGGTGCTCCTGCAGGTGCCGCGCCTCCTCCTCGGGCATTTCGCCCTCAAGGAACTCAAGCAGGAGGTTGATGGAATCTTTGCAGGTATACATCCGAACCTCGGCTGGCTGCGGCTCCCCTCGTTCCTGTTCGAAGATGCCGAGGCGCCCTGGGGGTTTCACACCCCGCGATTGTCCCGGTTGTAGAACAGGTCGATGGCTTCTCGCAGCGCGAGCCGTGCCCGGTGCAGGCGGCTCTTGATGGCGGGGATGGAATCCCCCGTCACCTCTGCGATCTGTTCGTAGCTGAGGCCATCCACGTCTTTCAAGAGGAAGACTTCCCGGTAGCCCTCCGGCAACCGGTCGGCCGCCTGCTGGATGGCCTGCCCCAGCTCCGCGTCCAGCGCCTTCTCCTCGGCGTCCCGGCTCCAGTCCGAGACGGGGTAGTCCGCCAGGGTGCCCCGCTCCGTGAACTCAGGGGTCTGGAGCTCGGACTCGGCCGCCTGGGCCACCCGCCGGTGACGCAGGCGCATGAGGGCGTGGTTGGCCGCGATGCGGTGCACCCAGGACCCGAAGGCCGCCTCGCCCCGGAAGTCCTTCAGGTGTTGGTAGGCGGACAGGAAGGTGTCCTGGGTGATTTCCGCCGCGTCCGCTTCCGAGCGCGTCATCCGCAGCGCCAGGCCGTACACCCGGTCCTGGTGCAGGCCCACCAGGGCCTCGAAGGCGGACACGTCACCGTCCTGGGCCCGCATCAGGAGCCGCCGGTCTTCTTCCTGCCGGTCTTCTTCCTGGGGAGCCTCGTGGGACATGACGTTTCCCACCCAACCAGTCGAAAGGTTCCGCGTCAAGGCCGACGGCGAGGCCGCCGGGAGACGAAGCGGCTGACGTGTCCACTGTCCCGGTCCCACAGCCGGAAGGGTTCAGCGGCCCACGCCCCGGCGTACTCCACGCCAATACGAGGCCCCCGCTCCACCCGCACGTCCGGCACCGGCGTCCCCAGCGACAGGTACAGCCCCTCCGAGTCCAGCGTGAGGCCGTTGTGGTTCAAGTTCAGCCCCATCACCCGGCACAGCTTTCCCGGCCCGTCCGTCCGCTCGCCGGGCGGGATGCCCTCCACCGGCTCCACGCCCCGCACGAGCACCGCCGCGGCCACCCCGGGCGCGTCCGTCACCACGTTGAAGCAGTGGTGCATTCCATAGATGAGGTAGACGTACGAGCGCCCCGCCGGCCCGAACATCACCTCCGTGCGCGGCGTGCGGCCCTTGGACGAATGACACGCCAGGTCGTGCTCGCCCAGGTAGGCCTCCACCTCCACGATGCGGCCCACGCGCCGGCCCCGGACGCCGTCCACCACCAGCAGGGTGCCCAGCAGGTCGCGCGCTACTTCCAGGGTGGGCCGCGCGTAGAAGGACAGAGGAAGGGGGCTCATGGGCGAGGGGCTTGTCCGGGCGCGGAGGATGATGGCGGAAGGCCTCATGCACAACCCTCCGAAGGGGCTGGTTTCCTTCCGCCGGCCCTGTGCGGATCCAGGCCCGACTGTTGCGTTTCAAACCATCCCTGAAGTACGAATCCACCGACACGCTCAGCGAACCGGGGAGCCATCCCCCTCGCGGGCATCGGGCCTTGGAGAGGGGCGAGCCAGTCCTGGAAGCGCGCCAAGCCACCCGACCCATCGGGCGTCCCCGGCCGCTTCCTGCTCCCTGGGGATACCGCCCCCCCACCGCAAAGGACTCCCCGCAACCATGAAACAGGCGAACCTCCTCCTCGCGACCCTCCTCTCGCTAGGCTTCGGCGACGCGCTCGCGGCGACGCCGGCCCCCAAGGTCGAACCCGCCGCTCCAGCGGAGGCCGTGCCCTCCGGCGCGCCGACCTGGTGCGACGGCGTGACGGAGAAGCTCTCCTCCACGCCCGACTCCCTCGAGCTGGCGTCGGGGTACTTCAACGGGATGACGCTGGGGGAGATGCGCGACCTGGTGCTCTACAGCTGCGAGAGCCCTGGCGACGAAGGGCGCCGCGCGTGGGTCCAGGCGGTGCGGCAGAGCCTGAGCAACCAGCATGGCCTCACGCTCGCCGACAACGAGCGGCTGATGAAGCTGGCCGCGAAGACGTATGGACAGGGCGGGCGCTACCAGGCGCCCAGCATGAATGACAACCCCGTCTGCCAGAAGCTGGCCCCCATCACGACCGGCCCCGAGAACCTGCGCCTGATTCGCTCGCTCGAGCGCATCGGCGTGGGCTGCGGCGACTGGAACACGCAGGAGAATCGCTCGGTGCTCGGCTCGCAGCATCGCCGCGAGGAGCCCGCGGTCTGGGTGGTTGACTACGAGGGTGGCTTCGACAGCGAGCTCGCGAAGGCCGTCTTCGTGAAGTCCCAGATGACCAACTTCCGCGCCCTGGGCGAGTCCACGCGAAAGGACCTGCGCTACTACCGCAACTGGGTCAACGCGTCCGGCGTCACCCTGGATGACGCGGCGTTCCGGCGGCAGCTCGCGGCCATGGACCTGCCCGAGGAGGCGGAGATGCGGGCGGTGCTGACCTTCCGCGGCGCCATGGCGGAGTTCGCGGAGCGCCAGCGCTTCATCGAGGACGCCGCGAAGAAGGACAAGGCGGTGGCCGCCATGTTCTTCAAGGGCCCCGAGGCCGCCCGCGCGCAGTGGGCCAGGGAGGCCGCCGCGAACAAGGCCGTCTTCGAGTCGGTGCTGGCCCTGGAGGCGAAGCGGACGGACACGCCCGGAGGGATGACCGGCTGCGCCAGTCAATTGTTCCCGGCCTTCCAGGGCTGGGCGCGAGACCACGCCAAGGCGAACCCCTCCACCTCCGTGCAGGAGATGACGATGGGGGGCTATCTCGGCTCCTCGCTCGCGTACGGCCTCACCCTGTGTGGCCTCAACGACAAGGAGGCGCCCGTGATGGAGCGGGTCTTCGAGTACTACCTGAGTCGGACCCTGGTGCAGCGCGGTCCCATCTCCGCCTCGGTCCAGGGCATGGTCAATGGCGCCAACGAGAGCCGCGGCACGAGCGGCCTCACGGACCTGGCGAGCCCCGCCGTGCAGCTCCCGAGCCTGGGGATGAGCGTGCACACCGAGGACTCGCCGATGGACCCGACCCGGCTGCCCAGCGGCGTCGTGGCGAAGGTGACGCCCAAGGGAAACCAGGTGCTCATCACGTTCAAGAAGGAGACGCGCAAGGAGCCGGTGTACGAGTGCTTCGACACGAAGGAGATCTGGTACGTCACGCCCGGAGGCAACGTGCGGTACCGGAGGGCCTGCAAGAAGGTGAGTGATCAGACGGTGACCGGGGCTCCCGCGCCGCTCACCGTGCCGCGCTTCGCTGCCGGGGGCATCAAGCCGGGCAACCTGATGCGGTTCTGGAAGTACACCAACGGCGAGAGCGCAGGCAGCGGCTGGCCGGTGGAGGTGTTCGCCGACGGCAGCCGCAAGCGCCGGGTGAACCTGCTCGGCGCACAGCTCTGAGGCGTTCGCGCCACCCCGTCCTGAGTCCCTGGCGGGGTGGTGCTTCGAGCAGTACCGCGAGGTGGACAGAGCCCCCCAGGAGACGAGCAGAGAAGCCCCCTCCATGACCGAAGAGACCGACTCCACGCCCAACGGTGTCCCTCCCGCCTGCACGCCGAAGGAGGCGCCGCTGTTCGTTGGCCCGGAGGGTGTGTTCGGGCTCTTCGCCGGGTACTTCCCGTTCCTGTACGGCCTCGTCCCCCTCATCGGCCTGCTCGAAGGGAACGTGAGCGCCGGGGAGCTCGCCCTGGGCTGCGTCGCGCTCGGGGTCGGCGGGTACGGCATCGTCTGGGATCGCAAACGGGTCCGTCGTTCGAAGCGATTGCGCGCCGCCATCGACGCCGCCATCCCGGACGAAGACCGCATCGCGGAGGACCAGGTTCTGCCCACGCTCGCCCGCGCCTTCTCGGGGGCTGTCGTGCCAGCGACGCCGCAAGGCCTGATGGACTCGCTCCGAAATCCGGAACAGGGGCGCGCGCCCGAGCGCCACGAGCGAGTGTGCGTCACCAGGGATGGCGTCGAGCTCACCATCTACTTCAAGAGCTTCCAGGCCTCATCCGGCGAGTTCGATGACCGGGGGCCTGGGATGATTCATCTCCTGGCCTACTGGCGGGTCCAGGCCCGGGTCGCGACGGAAGTGGAGTTCCGCCTGTCGCCGCGCGAGATGGCGGAACCGTTCTCCTTTCGCTGGGACCCGGTCTGGGAGCCCGGCCCGCGAACGTTCGAGGCGCTCTTCCAAGTCGAGGACCCCTCGGGATGGGTGCGGACGCAGCTCCCCGCGGAGGTCCGCGCGCTGCTGCTCCAACGAACGGCGTTCGTCGTGCGGTGCACCCACGGCCGCGTGGAGTGCATGTGGCCCCAGACCGTCGTCGGCGTGACGCGCTCCCGCTTCGAGGACGCCGCGCGCATCGTCTCCATGATTGCGCGCCAGTTGGGGGCCGACACGGCCAGCCAGCGCGACGTGGGGACATGACACACCCGGTCACGCCCCAGCGAGTCCGGGGCGGGGCTCACGGCAGGGGGACGCCGCCGAGGTCGGCCTGGACTTCGCCCCCCTTCCGAAAGGCGCCGCGCCCCGTCCAACTTTCACCAGACAACCTCCGCGAGCCAGACAAGCAGGCACGGGTGAACACCCGGGCGACGGCAGTTCACACCGGCCCGGGGCTGGGGCAGATTGTGCCGCACCATGTCCACTCCTGGCCGGCTCTCCGGTCTCCTGCTGCCCCTCTTCTCCCTGCGTTCGCGAACGGACTTCGGCATCGGTGACTTCGGTGCCATGGACGGCCTCTTCTCCTGGATGAAGGCCGCGCGTCAGCGCATGCTGATGGTGCTGCCGCTGCTCCCCACCGCGCCCGGCGACCCCAGCCCGTACGCCACGCGGTCCGCGTTCGGTCTCAACCCGCTGTTCATCGACCTGGACCAGGTGCCGGAGTTCCAGGCCACCGGCGGCGAGGGCTCGCTCAGCGACGCGCAGAAGCAGCAGCTGGCGGAGGCCCGCGCCGCGGCGCGCGTGCGCTACGACCTGGTGTTCCCGCTGAAGGACGCCGCGTTCGCGCGCGCCTTCGACCACTTCGAGAAGCACGAGTGGGCCCCGCGCACGCCGCGCGCCCAGGAGTTCCAGAAGTGGCGCGAGGCGCAGGGCGAGTGGCTGGAGAGCTACGCCCTCTTCACCGCCATCAGCGAGAAGGAAGACCGCCGTCCCTGGTGGCAGTGGCCCGAAGGGCTGCGCACGCGCCAGCCGGACGCGCTGCTCGCCATCCAGAAGGAAGGCATGGAGCGCCGCGTGCGCTACCACGCCTGGCTCCAGTGGCTGGCCGAAGCGCAGTGGAACCAGGTCCGCGCGCAGGCCAAGGCGAAGGACGTGCTGCTGTGCGGGGATGAGCCCTTCATCATCGGCCAGGACAGCTCCGACTGCTGGGCCCACCCGGACATCCTGCGCCGCGACGCGCGCCTGGGCGTGCCTCCGGACGACTTCTCCGCCACGGGCCAGGACTGGGGCCTGCCCTACTTCGACTTCGCCGCGATGGAGAAGGACGACTACGCGTGGCTGAAGAAGCGCGCGGCCAAGGCGGCCAGCTACTACGACCTGCGCCGCGTGGACCACGCGGTGGGCTACTTCCGCCAGTGGATCCGCGACGAGAAGAACCCCACCGGCTACTTCGTCCCCGGGGACGAGCCCACCTGGCGCCGCCAGGGTGAGAAGCACTTCCGGCTGCTGTCGGAGGGCGCGGGCATCGTCGCCGAGGACCTGGGCGTGATTCCCCCGTTCGTGCGTCAAATCCTCGCGGACCTGAAGCTGCCCGGCTACCGGGTGCTGCGCTGGGAGCGCGACGACAACACCTACCGCGACCCGCACCAGTTCCCCGTCGTGTCGCTGGTCACCACCGGCACGCACGACACGGAGCCGCAGGCGGAGTGGTGGGAGCAGGCGCGCGACGACGAGCGCCAGAACGCCGCGCGCGCGTGGCCTGAGTTCCAGGGCGTGGCGGTGACGCGCGAGTTCACCCCGGACATCCACCGCGCCACGCTGGCCGCCGCGCTCAACGCGGGCTCGGACCTGTGCGTGCTGCCGTGGCAGGACGTGCTGGGCACCCGCGACCGCATCAACCTGCCCGGCACCATGGGCGACGCCAACTGGGCCTACCGCATCGCGCAGGACACGGACGCGCTGCTCACGGAGCCGCAGACGAAGGACGCCGCGGAGCGCCTGGCGTGGCTCACCGCCTCGTCGCGCCGGTAGCCTGAAGCATCCGCCCCCGGGGACCGCTGCCCCGGGGTTCGAGGACGACGGCCGCCTACTGCTGGCCGTTGTCCTCGATGCACTTCACCTGGCCGGGGAAGCCGTCGAACACGGCGCAGCGGCGGCCCGCCTTCGCGCACTCCAACCGGTCGCAGATGTTGTCCACGACGCACAGGGGCGGCGAGCGGCCGAACTCCAGGAACAGCTCCGCGCAGAAGCGGAGCGGATCCGCGCATCCGACCGAGCCACAGTAGGGCGTGTCGGCGAGGTTCTCTCCCTCCTTGAGTTGGACCACTTCGTCTTCGCTCACGCCGCAGCCGGTGACCAGCACCAGCGTGGCCGACAGCAAGAGTGCGATTCGCCGGACCATAGGGACCCGAATCTGACGCACCCCGGGCCCGGTTGCACGCGCCACGGCGGGGCGCGGGGGCTGGCGGACACTGACCCCGTCCCCGAGGTCGCGGAATGCGACATTCGCCGCACAAAGAAACATTGCGAAACGCGTCAGGGGCTGGCCTTCCAGTAAGAAACGTGACGTGGCCGACGTCCGACTCCTCCGATTCCGCTCCGCCGTGCCCCTCGCGCTGACCGTGCTGCTGACGGCGTGCGCCACCACCTCCAATCAGCCCACCGGCCCGAAGGTGAAGTCCCTGGACATCGAGGGGACGAAGAAGGTGGACGACGGGGACATCAAGGACCGCATCCTCACGTCCTCCACGCCCTGGTACGCGTTCTGGCCCTTCGGCAAGGTGCACTACTTCGACACCAACGCGTGGCAGGCGGACCTGCGCCGCATCGAGCGCTTCTACCAGGCGGAGGGCTTCTACCAGGCGCAGGTGGAGTCCAACGAGGTCATCCCGGACGGCGACAAGGCCGTGCGCCTCAAGGTGGTGGTCAACGAGGGCGCGCCCACCCTCATCGACCGCATCGAAACGCACGGCCTGGAGCCCCTGCTCCAGGGGAAGGACCAGCCCTCGCTGCGCGAGCGGGAGCGCATCCTGGAGGAGCTGCCGGTGAAGACCGGCGACGTGTTCCGCGAGGAGACGTGGGCGGCCACCAAGGACCTGGTGCTGCAGCGGCTCAAGAACCTGGGGTACGCGGAGGCCGAGGTGGGCGGCGAGGTGCGCGTGGACGTGGCCACGCAGAAGGCCGTGGTGGACCTGCAGATCGCCCCGGGCCTGCGCTACCGCTTCGGCAACATCTTCATCGCCACGGACGCGAACCCGCAGGTACCGCCCCGCCGCATCATCGAGCAGGCGCAGGGCGCGGTCATCAAGGGCGCCTACTTCAGTGAAGCGGCGCTGGCGGAGGCGCAGGCTCGCGTCTTCCGCATGGGCGTCTTCGGCGCGGTGAAGGTGAACCGGGGCGCGCCGGACCGGCAGAACGCCACGGTGCCGGTGGTGGTGGACGTGCGCGAGTCGCCCTTCCACTCGCTGCGGCTGGGCGGCGGTATCGGCGTGGATGCCGCGCGGCAGGAAGGCCGCGTCCTGGGCGAGTGGACCAACCGCAACTTCCGCGGCGGCCTGCGAAGGCTCACCCTGCGCGGACGCCTGGGCTACGCGTTCATCCCCAACGTGCTGGCGAGCCTGCGCAACGACGAAGGCTCCGCTGAGGCCCCCATCTTCAGCTTCACCACGGAGTTCGAGCAGCCGCGCTTCCTCTTCCGCGACGTGGCCCTGCAGGCCTCCGTCACCGCGGAGAAGGGCCTCCAGCAGGCCTATTCGTTCTACGGCGGCTACCTCAAGACGGGCGTCATCTGGACGCCCCACCCGTCCTTCTCCGTCTTCCCCTCATACAACCTGCAGCTCTACCGGCTGACGGGGCAGGTGAGCCTGGACGAGAGCGTCCCGCCCATCATCCTGGGCTGCCCGAACACGGCGGGGCGGTGCGACCAGGCGCTGAGCTTCCTGGAGGTAGCGTTCGCCTGGGACCGGCGCGACGACCGCACCGAGCCGCGCGACGGCTACTACCTGGGCTTCTCCATCCAGAAGGGCGGCGGCCCCTTCTTCGGGCAGTACGACTACGTCCGGCTGTTGCCGGACCTGCGCTACTACCACTCCCTTGGAGACAAGAAGGACCTGACGCTCGCGGTGAAGCTGCGCGCGGGCACGCTGGACCCGGCGGGCGGCGGCCAGAGCTCCATCGTCACCCGCTTCTTCTCCGGCGGCGCCACCGCGATGCGCGGCTTCAACGGCCAGCGGCTGTCCCCCATGACGCCGCTGGCGCCCACCTACAAGAAGGACGACGACGGCAACGTCCTGTTGGACGCGAACGGCAACCCCATCCTGGATTCCTGGGACACGGTGCCCGTGGGCGGCAACAGCCTCTTCGAGAGCGCCGTGGAGCTGCGCTACATGCTCACGGACAGCCTGATGCTCGCCATCTTCTATGACTCCGGCCTCGTGGGCACGGAGGCGCTGTTCGGCAAGAACGCCCCCAAGCTGTTCGGTCCCGAGCACTACCACGCGCTGGGCGCCGGCCTGCGCTACCTGACAGTGGTGGGCCCCATCCGACTGGACATCGCCAGGCGCTTGAACATCGGGCGGGGATTGCCCGTCAGCGATCCCGGATACATCTATCCGTCCTCTGGTGGATGCCTGGGCTTCGGACGCAAGTTCGACAAGACCTCGACGTCCGCCGAGGCAGCGTACGCGGGTGCCCCGGAAGGGCTCTGCGCGGTCCATATCTCCATCGGAGAGGCGTTTTGAGCGAACCCACGACCCCCGCCTCCACCGCCCCGCCCCACCGGCGCAAGCGCTGGGGACGGCGGCTCCTGTGGGGCCTGCTCGGCTTCCTGGGACTCATCGTCCTGCTGGTGGCGGGCGTGCTCGTGTACGCCACCAGTCCCGGGGGTTCCGCCCGCATCGCCCGCTTTGGCGTGGACCTGGCGAACAAGCAGTTCGCCGGCCGGCTGGAGCTGGGCGGGTTCGACCTGGACCTCAACGGCGCGGTCCTCACCGGCATCAAGCTCTACACACCGGAAGGCGACCTGGCGGCGGAGATCGCCCGCGTGGAGGCGCGGCTGAACCTGTCTCCATTGCTGGGCCAGCACGTGGACCTGACGAAGGTCCGCATCAAGACGCCCCGCCTGTACCTGGTGCAGGACGAGCGCGGCCTCAACCTGATGCGCGCGCTGGAGCCCCGGGAGCCCAAGCCCGAGGAGCCGCCCACTGAGAGCAAGAGCGCCCTGCGCATCCACCTCAAGGACTTCGAGCTGAGCCACGGCTACGTGGACTTCCGGCAGGAGCTGCCCGACGGCGGCGAGCGACAGGTTCGCCTGGAGGAGCTCGGCGCGAAGGGTGAAGGCCACTACGCGCTGGCGGACATGGACTTCGCGGCGGACCTGCAGGCCACGGGCGGCCTCACGCGTCCGCTCACCGGTCCGGTGCGACTGGTGCTCAAGGGCCAGGGCAAGGACGTGGTGCGCCAGGTGGACGCGCAGCTGGGGCTCGCGGGCATCGAGGCGGACCTGGGCGCGAAGCAGACCGGTGAGACGGCCGCGGCCGTGGAGCTGCGCCGGCTGGCGGTGCCTCCCGAGCCGGTGAAGGCCTTCGTGCCCGCGTATCCGCTGGTGGTGCCCATTGAAGCGAAGGGCACCGCGTCCATGGACGGCGACCTCGCGAAGGCCCAGCTGGGCGCGTCCGCGGGCAAGGCCACGCTGGACCTCACGGGCGACGTGAACCTCAAGACGTTCCGCACCTCGGAGACCACCGTGAAGGCGCGCGGGGTCAACCTGGCGGAGCTGATGGAGAACGGCATCCCCACCAACATCGCCGCGGACCTCATCGCGCACGGCGGTGGCGACAGCGTGGAGACGCTGGACGGCGACGTGGCCCTCACGGTGACCCCGTCCGAGTTCCGGGGGCAGTCGGTGGGCCCCATCGAGATGAAGGCCAGCGCCAAGGACGGCCGCTACAACGTGGCCAACCTGCGCGTGATGATGCCGGGCGCGGCGTTCGTCGCGTCTGGCGAAGGCACCTCGAAGGCGCTGGAGGCTCGCGGCAGCCTGTCCGCGGGCAACCTGAAGCTCCTGTCTCAGGCGCTCGACAAGCTGCTGCCCGGCGGCACCGTTCCGCCCATGTCCGGCAGCGGTTCGCTGGAGCTCCAGGTGAAGGGGCCGCCGCGCTCGCCGGGGGTGAAGGCGGACGGCAACTTCGTGGCGCTGAACTACGGCGACATCGCCATCCAGGACCTGTCGCTGAAGGCGAGCGTGCCGGACGTCACCCGTCCGCTCACCACCGACGCCACCGTCCTGGTGAGCGAGCTGAAGACCGGGGGCAAGACGTTCCGCGACCTGTCGCTGGCGCTCACCACCGGCGAGAACCGCGAGCTGAAGGCCAGCGTGCGCGTGGACGGCGACGCGAAGCTCGCGCTGGGCGTGGAGGGCACGGTGGACGAGGACAACGAGGGGCTGGCCATGCGCGCCTTCTCGCTGTCCTGGCCGGAGGCCACCTGGACGCTCCAGCAGCCCACGCACCTGGCCTTCGGTGGCGGGCGCATCGCGCTGGCTCCGCCGCTGGCGCTCGCGTCGGGGCCGCAGACCTTGAAGATCGCCGCGGTGAAGGACGGCGAGCGCGTGGACGCGCGCATCGACCTGGGCGCCTTCGACTTGTCGAAGCTGCCGCGCATCGCGGTGCCGGAGGACCTGGGCCTGGGCGGCACGCTGTCCGGCCATGTCGCGGCGAAGGGCCGGATGGCGCGGCCGGACGCGGACGTGGACCTCACGCTGACGGACGGCAAGGCGCGCGGCTACGAGGGCCTGGGGCTCCAGGTGAAGGCGCGATACGTGAAGGACCGCGCCACCGGCACGCTGGGCGCGGAGCTGAACGCGGCGCGCGTGTCCTCGAAGTTCGACGTGCCCGTGCAGGGTGTGCTGCGCCGGCGCAACGAGCCGCTGTCCCTGACGGTGAACCTGGAGAAGCTGGACGTCGCGGAGGTGCTGAAGCTGGCGAACCAGCCACCCGGCCCTTCCGGTCAGGTCACCGGCACGCTGGTGGTGGACGGCTCCGCGAAGGACCCTCGCCTGGACCTGAAGGTGGTGGGCGCGGACCTGCGCTACCCCGGCCGGCCGGAGGCCCTCTTCGCGAAGGCGCTGGGCTTCGAACTGCACGCGAACTCCGACGCGAACGACGCCACGCTGAGCGCGCGGATGGACGTGAAGGGCGTGGCGCCGCGGGCCTACGTCCTGGTGAAGACGCCCTTCACGCTGGGCGGCGTCATCGCGAACCCGCCCACGCCCGCGCAGGCGCTGGAGGCGCCGCTGCACCTGGAGGCGCTGGTGGCGGAGCTGCCCTTGACGCTGCTCCAAGGCGCGGAGGGCGTGGACAAGCCGGGCGGCACGGTGACGCTGAAGGCGGACGTGAGTGGCTCCGCGCTCGCGCCGCAGGGCCGCGTGGAGATGCAGGCCAAGGGCGTCACCGCCAACGGCCTGCCGCCCCTCAACGGCACCGCGCTGGCGCTGGCGGGCACCGAAGACGTGAAGCTGACGCTGGACGTGCAGCGCCCCAATGGGCCGCTGGCCACGCTGGAGGCGCGCGTGATGGCGCCGCTGGCCGCGCTCCAGGACCGCGAGGTGGTCAGCCGCGTGCCCTTCCGCATGAAGGGGCGCGTGGGGCCCGTGCCCCTGAATGAGATTCCCGGCATGGCGGTGGAGCCAGCGCAGGGCAACCGCGGGCCGCAGGGCGTGCTGTCCATGGAGCTGGTGGCGCGTGGCACGCCGGAGGCCCCGGAGCTGGAGCTGAACGCGGGCATGCAGGGTCTGGGCGTCGCGCAGACGGCGCTGGGCCAGGCTCGGCTGCACTACTCCTACTCCCAGGCGAAGTCCCTCTTCGACGCGATGCTCACCGCGCCCGGCGGCGGGTCGCTGCTGCTGGGCGGCACCATGGACCTGGACCTGTCCCTGCCCGCGTTCCAGTCCGCGCAGGGGCCGGCGAAGAAGGCGGAGCGGGCGCCGGTGGAGGTGTCGCTGCGCGCGCGCCGCTTCGACCCGACGTTCCTCTCCGGCATCTCCCCGTATGTGCGCTCGCTGGGCGGCATCATGCAGGCGGACGCGAACCTGGGCGGCACCGTGGGCGCGCCGACCTTCAAGGGCGACCTGCAGTGGAAGGACGGCCGGCTGGGGCTGCAGGGCTTCGGCGAGTACCACGACATCCAGCTCGCGCTGAACGCGTCGCAGGAGCGCATCGACCTCAAGAAGCTCACCGCGAAGTCCGGCAACGGCACGCTGGAGCTGACGGCCACCGCGAACCGCCAGGGCAAGAGCGGCGAGTTCGTGCTGGAGGGCAAGGGCCACACCAAGAACCTGCCCATCGTGGTGGAGGACCAGCTCATGGCCCTCCTGACGCTGAACCTGTCCATGAAGGGCAGCCTCACCGAGCGGCTGGTGAACATCAGCGACCTGTCCATCCCGGAGGCGCACGTCGAACTGCCGGAGGCCAAGCGCAAGGACCTGCAACCCCTGGAGCGCCCCGTGGACGTGGTGATGGTCCGCAACGGCGTGCCGGTGGACAAGCGCAAGAAGAAGGAGAAGGCGCCCACGCAGGTGGCCACGTCGCCGAAGGCGGAGAACCCGCGCAACGCGCCGGACTCGCCCGGCATGCCCGGCAACCCGGAGTCGACGCTGGGCAGCGGCGGCGCGGGCGGCCCCACGTCGCAGGCGGAAGCGGAGGCCCTGGCGGAGGATGGCGAGGACGAGGGACCCCCACAGCGTCAGTTCTGGGTGAACATCAACGCGCCCCGCAACCTGTGGGTGCGCGGCACGGACCTCAACGTCCAGCTGGGCCTGTCCGAGGGCTTCCGCGTCGAGTACGCCAACGAGGCGCGCATGTTCGGCGAGGTGATGGTGCTGCTGGGCCGCGTGGACGTGCTGGGCCGCCGCTTCGACGTGCAGCGCGACAGCCAGGTGCGCTTCACCGGCCCCGTGATGATGCCGTACATCAACGTCACCGCCGAGCACCGCAACGACAACGCGAACGTCACCGTCTTCGTCACCGTGCGCGGCCAGGGCAAGGAAGTGACGCTGAAGACGACGAGCGACCCGGCCCTGCCGGAGTCTGAAATCTACACGCTGCTCGCCACCGGCCGGCGCACGCTGGAGCGCGGCTCCGGCGCGTCCATGAACGCGAGCGCGCAGGCCGCGTCGGTGGTGGGTTCGTTCGTCGCCAACGAGGCGCGCAAGGCCATCGCCGCGAAGCTGCCCCTGGACGTGCTCTCCATCGAAGCGGGTGACAGCGGCATCGCCGGCACCAAGCTGGAGGTGGGCACGTACGTGACGGACAAAATCTACGTGGGCTACACCGGCCGCGTGGGCGCCAACCTCCAGAAGGGCGAGAACGCCAACGCCGTGCGCTTCCAGTACCTCTTCAGCCCGCGCTGGAGCCTGGAAGGCATGTACGGCGACGCGCGCTCCGGCGGCCTGGACCTCATCTGGACCAAGGAATACTGACCGCCCGGACGTAGCGCGTCCGGGCGGCGGTGGACTGCCCTACAGCGAATACGCCGCGTAGCACGTGCCCATGGGCCCCACGCCCGTGGAGCCCGCGCCCGGCGCGTCCCGCCACGTCCCTTCCGCTCCGCACTGCTGCCAGAGGGTGCTGCTCACCTGCACGCAGGTGCGCAGGGGCACGCTCCTGCCCAGGCGCGTGGAGGCGCAGAACGGGAAGGACACGTTGCAGTTGGACGGCTTCGCGGTGGTGCCTCCAATGAAGACGCCCTGCGAGCACTGGCGCCACAGCGCGTCCGACGAGCTCTGCACGCATGAGCCTTCCGGCACCGTGGCGTCCACCGTGCCGGAGAAGCAGCCCTCCGTGGAGTTGAGCGTCCACGCGTACGCCGTCTTGTAGCGGTTGTAGATGGACGCCATCAGCGACGAGCCGCCCACCGTGGTGCGGCCGCACTGGATGGCGTACGCGCCCACCCAGGGCGTGTACGTGTAGAGCGCCGCGGTGGCGTGGTTCACCGGCTTCACCGAGCACGGGTCCGACGTGGACTTCGTCACGCCCGTCTTCCAGCCGGAGATGGTGGCCCGGCCCGCCTCCAGGTCGGTGAGGTAGCCGCGCATCTTCTTCGCACCGCACTCCACCTGCTTGCCGAAGCCCACGTATTGCGCGTCACAGCCGCTGCCGTCCGGACAGCCACAGCCCGTGGCCTTGCTCAGGTTGGTGGACGTGCCGCTCTGGATGAGGCTGGACTCGCCCTGAATGCGCGCCAGCATGTAGAGCGGGCTGATGTTGCTCGCGCGTGAGCGCTCCACGATGAGCGTCGCCGCCGTCTTGCCGTAGGCCGGGTCCGTGTAGCCCGCCAGGTACGAGCCCTGCTGCTGGAGGAACGCCTGCACCTGCGCCGGCGTGATGCCCGCCCCACCCGTGACGTCCGAGTCCTCCAACAGGCGGTGCATGTCGTACTTCGTCGTCGCCTCCTGGAGCACCTGCCCGGTCAGCTCGTCGATGACCGGCTCGGGGGTTTCTTCCAGGGGACCGCAGCCGGCCGCCAGCAGCGCGGGTACCAGCAACACGCACAAACGGAGCTTCATCACGCACACCTCGGGGGGAAGGCCGGCCGTGGGCCGGTGGGGCGAGCGTGACTCAAGACTTTCCGGCAAGGCTAGGAAAAGCTCCCAGCGGCGAGGGGCATGGGAGGACGGGGGCGGAGTAGAGTTCTGGACATCATGCGGACCCCTGCCCTGTTTCGTCGGAAGTGTTGGCCGTTCCTCGCCGCGGGCCTGCTGGCCGTGGCGGGCTGTTCGGATTCGAGTGAGCCGGGGGGTGAGCCCGGACCGGGCACGGATGGGCCCGGGGTGACGCCGGGCGAAGGCTCGGACTGCCTGGGCGCGAAGTTCCTCACCACGCTGGGCAAGAGCACGGTGCTGGTGGGCGCGCAGATGGAGGACGACACCGCGAAGGCCGCGCCCTTCGACGTGCGCTACCTCTACATCGCGGCGGGCCTGTTCGATTCGAAGGACGCGTGCAACTCGTGCGCGTCCGGGTGCACGTCCGACGGCGCGTCATGCTCCAACAGCGGTGGCGGCTGCGGGTGGTGGGGCTGCTGGCAGTACGACCAGGAGCCGCCCGGTGCCTACGTGCGCGACTTCATCAAGGCCGCGCAGACGAACGGGCAGATTCCCTTCATCACCTACTACGAGGCCTTCCAGGCCAGCGGCTACACGGAGGGCGAGCAGCAGCTGAAGGCGCTCAACGACTCGGCGTTCCTGGGGCGCTACCTCGCGGACTGGCGCTTCCTGCTGAAGCAGGTGGGCCAGGAGAAGGCGCTGCTGCAAATCGAGCCGGACATGTGGGCCTATCTCCAGTTCTTCCCCAAGGACGGCAAGGCGCAGTCCACGCCGGTCGCGGTGAAGGCGGCGAACCCCACGGACTGCGGCAGCCAGGAGAACAACGGGGCGGGCCTGGGCAAGTGCATGATCGCCATGGTGCGCAAGTACGCGCCCAACGCGAAGGTGGGCCTGCACGCGAGCGCGTGGGCGACGAAGACGGACGTGTCCCAGAACACGGATGCGTCGTTCGACGTGGCAGGCGAGGCGAACAAGGTCGCGGACTTCCTCCTGTCCGTGGGCGCGGGCGACACGGACTTCGTCACGGTGGAGGCGTCCGACCGCGACGCGGGCTGGTACGAGAAGACGACGGGCAGCGCGGCCTGGTGGGATCCGGAGAACCGCAAGCTGCCGCACTTCCACCAGGCCTTCACCTGGGCGAAGGCCGTCTCCACGCGGCTGGGCAAGCCGCACATCTGGTGGCAGCTGCCGGTGGGCAACATGTCCCTGCCCAACAGCAACCAGAAGTGGCGCGACAACCGCGTGGACTACTTCCTCACGCACCCGGGCGAAGTGGCCGCGGCGGGCGGCGTGGGCATGCTCTTCGGCGCGGGCAACTACGAGCAGACCACGCCGGAGTCGGACGGCGGCAACCTGGTGAAGCGCGTGAAGGCGTACAAGGACGCGGGTGGCCAGGCCGCGTGCGTGAAGAACTGAGCCGGTGAGTGGTGCCGTGCGCCCGGCCTCCATGCCGGGCGCACGCGCCAGGTCAGGCCCGGGCCCGCGTGCGCCTGGAGGCCGGGGCCTTCTTGGAGGCCGGGGCCTTCTTGGCCGGAGCCTTCTTGGCCGGAGCCTTCTTGGCAGCGGGCTTCTTGGCCGGGGCCTTGGCCTTCGCGTCCTTCCGGGCCTGCATCTTCAGGATGTACTCGGTGGCATCCGGCGTCTCGCAGGCCGTGTCGCCCTGATCCACCTCCACCTTGCCCAGCCGCTTCGCCGTCGCGAGCGCCGCGGCCTGGACCGCGCCTCCGGAGGAGCCGCCCACCGCGATGAGCGCGCCGTTCATCGCCTCGCGGACGCGGTTCTTCGCGCCCGGCAGCTCCTGTTCAATCCGCTTCAGCCAAGGCAGCAGGTCCTCCCCGGCGAGCAGCGCGGTCTTCGTGAGCAGCGCGGACAGGCTCTGCCACCCTGCCTGCCCCACCCATTCGGACTTCGACTGTGTCCACGTCAGCGCCTTCACCGCATGCGGTGAACGCAGCACCACGTTCGCCACGAAGACGGGCGTGAGCCCGTACCAGTCCAGCCCCTTCGCCCAGGCGTCCAGTTCCTTCCAGGGCATCTCGGGCGCGTCCACCACCATCGTCGCCAGGAACCGCGCCTCCGTGTGGCCGGACGCCCAGAGCGCCCGGGCGAGTACTCCGTCCGTGCCGATGCGCTTCTTCAACACCCCCAACGGACCGAAGTTCACACCGGACACAGGCTCTGGAGCTCCGTGCCGCAGGTAGGTCTTCCGCGTCTGCGCCGTGCCCAGCCGCTCCAGCTCCCGCATCGTCTCTTCGAAGGTCATGTCGCGCGGGATTCTGCCAGCACTAGCTCAAACGAGTGACTGTCACTCTCCGTGGCCCTTCTCCAACTTGCGGCCCGTGAAGGGTGGAGGTCTCACCTGCGAGGGGGAAGCGATGACCAGCGCTGAGTACATGTCCGATGTGGAGTCCCTCGACGCCATGGACGCCTGGGAGGGCCCGGATGCCCTCCAGGAGTTGGAGGACCTGGCGGACGAGTTCAGCGACCTGGAGGGCTTCGAGGCGGAGGGCTTCGAGACGGACCCCTTCGAGCCCTCGGGCTTCGAGCCGTCGGGCTTCGAGGATGACGGCTTCGAGGAGCTGTTCGCCGCGGCCGAAGCGGAGGACGCCTTCCTGGAGGAGGACGGCTTCGACGGGTTCGAGGCGAGCCCGGCCAGCGGTCTGTTCATGCCGGCCACCAGCAACCGCCTCGTGTCGGGCGCCGCCGCGGTGACGCTCGCGCGGACGCTCAACCCCTTCGTGCTGGAGTCCATGGACGCGGATGACGCCGAGGCCTTCCTCGGCCGCATCACCCGGCGCATCCGCAGCGCCGCGCGCGGCATCGCCCGGGGAGTGCGACGGGCGGGCCAGCTGGGGGCCGCGGCGCTGCGCCGCGCGGGTCCGCTGCTCGCCCGCGCGCTGCCGGTGGTCCAGCGCGTGGCGGGGCTCGCGGGGCCGTGG
>NZ_RAWQ01000369.1:0-4601 GCF_003668965.1 Corallococcus sp. AB030 | reverse complement strand
GGGTGGATGGATCCGGCGGGGACGCAGGGGCGCTCGGGACCGGGGGCTCCATCAGGTCACTGACCGGCGCCAGCACCGTCCGCAGGTCCTCCAGCGCGCGCCGGAGCTGGCCGAGCAGGGGGCGCTCCTCGTCCAGGTGCGGTGAGAAGACGCTCTCCACCTCCAGCGCCGCGTCGTTCACTTCGCGCAGGGCCTTGCCCAGGGGAGGGTAGAAGGCCGCGGGCGTGGACCGCAGGGCGCTCAGGAAGCCCTGGGCGTCCAGGGGCTGGGAGCCGTCCCGCGCAGGCTCGTCGTCGCGCGACCGCGCTTCATGCTTCTCGCGGTGGAGGATGCGCTCCCAGTCCGCGTAGCAGCAGGCCGTGCCGCTGCCTCCCGTGGGCTGGGAGAGCGGGATGCGCTTGAGCCTCGGGGTCGCGTTCCGGTCGAGCCATTCGAGCACCGAGACGCGAGGGCTGACATCGCCGCCCTCCAGCGCGGGCCAGGCGGTGTCCCAATACCTGTCAGCCAGCGCGGCCAGCAGGCGCAGTCCCTCCGCGAGTCCCTGGAGGCCATGCAGTTCGAGCAGCGCTTCGGTGAGCCAGGCCGCGAGCTGCAGATCCTTGGAGCGCGGCAGCGCCTCCTGGCAGAGCCAGGCCACCTGCCGCCACTGGGCATGCTTGAACTGGTCCCGCCCGATGTCCTTCAGCAGCGCGGGATCGTCTTCGCGCCGGGCCTCTCGGATGTCGTCGTACGTCTGATCGTGACGCAGGTGAGGGCCCGCTGGAGCGTCTTCGGAGACGGGCGCGAGCAGCTTCTCGAGGTCGAGCAGGGGGGCGCTCATGGCGTGGAGCTCCGGGTCAGTGCGGCGGGTGCACCCGACGGCGCGCGCGTGGGCCAGAGGCGGGGCGAGGTGAAGCGCGTCTTTCCCTCCAGGCCGGTGAGGGGAACGCGGAGGAAGGCCACGGCCTGTTCGCAGAGGCGGCTCCGCTTCTCCTCGACACGGATGGCGAAGCGCAGGGTGTGCGGCCGCGGATCCGCGCCGCCGCCGAAGTCCACTGGCCGGCCCTGCTGGGCGCGCAGGAGGCGCAGCAGCGCCCAGGTGCCGCCGTACTCGAAGCGCGCGGTCGCGTCCGGGGCTCGCGGGCCACCGCAGGCCTCTCCGCGAGCGAGGGGCGCGGAAGGGGCGTCCTTCGCCCAGCGCAGCGCCACCTGGAGGGGCTCGCCCGGGTGCCACGCGCCCGGCTTGCCAACGGCCAGCCGCCGTCCGCCCGTCACCAGGCTCCAGGTGATGATCTGATTGGCGAGCCGCTCTTCGCCCCCGTTGACCCGGGGCTCCAGCTTGAGGCCGTAGCCGGCCAGCCCCTCGTCCTCGTCCACGAGCAGTGGCGCGAGGAAGGCGCGGGTGGCGCGGGCCTGCTCAAGGAAGGCGAGCGCCTCGGCCGGCAGCGACCGGCGCTCCGGGGCGTCCACCAGGGGCAGCACCTCGTCCAGTGCGAGGAAGAAGGCGCGGACCTCCGGCAGGGCCGCGTCAGGGGCCTCCACCGCATCGGAGGTGAACGGGAAGCGGCCGGCCAGGGTGGTGTTGAAGCGGCGCGCGAGCCGGGCGTAGGACTCACCCAGTTGATCACTGACGAGCTGCTCGCAGCGGCGGGCCACCAGGCCCTGCAGGCTGGCGCGGCGGGCGAGGAAGAAGTCCTTGCCCGCGTCTCCCGCGGGCGGGAGGCCCTGGAGGCAGTGCTCGCGGGTGACGTCCATCAGGCCCTGCTGGACGAACGACTCCAGCGCCTGGACGGAGTTGCCGGGCACCTGCTGTTCCCAGTCGCGCAGCTCGTCCCCGATGCGGCGCCACTTGAGGAGCAGCGGAGGACGCTCGCTGGTGGCGGACACCTCCCACAGGAGCGACACGGGCAGGGTGGCGTAGTCCCGGGCCAGCGTGGCGGCGCGCGTGCGCTGCGTCTTGAGGTACTGCCCCAGGGCCACGGCGTCCGACACCCCGAAGGCCTCCAGCGCCGCCGGGGACTTGCCCTGCCACCGCGAGAAGCGCGGATCCGGTGCATAGAGCGTGTCCCGCTCGAAGAGGGCGTCCACGCGCTCCAGCAGGCTTCCTGCCTGGGATGCCAGCAGCTCTCCCAACTCCTGACGTGTGCTGATCAGGAGGAGCTGGTCTCCAAGGTCGCGCAGCTGCCGCAACTTGCCGTCCACCTGCTTGAGGTTGGCCAGCTCGGCGGCGAGCTGGGACTCGACCTGGGGTGAGTGGGTGGCGGCCTCGCCGACGGGCATCGCCTCCAGCTTCCGGGCGCGGAGCAGCTGGACGCTCAGACGGCGCTCCAGCTGCTGGCGGGCTACCTCCGCCACCACCTCGTGCAGCTCGCCGGGGAACGCCGCCAGCCCCTCGGTGAGGAAGCCTTCGTAGAGCTTCGTGAGGCGCAGGGCTTCGTCCAGCGCGGGCTCGGACCAGAAGACGCGGACGGGCCCCTTGGATGAAGCGGGCGGGGGCGCGTCGGGTTCGGACATGAAGCCCTGGGCGAGCAAGTCCTTCAGCGCCTTCTCCAGGGCGAGCGCGCTCGGAGAGAGCTCCAGCTTGCAGCCCTGGTCGTCGCGCGCCAGCAGGGGCCCCGTGGCCCGCGAGGAGAGCGCGCACAGCCGCTCCTTCAGCGCGTCCAGCTCTCCCGTCCACTGTCGCTCCATGTCCGCCGCCGCCGGTTCACCCAGCGCGCGCGACTTGCGCACGGAGTCCAGCAGTCCGGTGAGGGACTTCCCCAGGCCAGGCGGGCCAAGCCAGACGGCCCCGGGCCGGGCCAGCTCCGTCCGCAGACGCTCCAATGCCTGCGCGAGCTCACGGGCCGTCCGGGCCACGGACATGCCTTCGCCGCCATGTCCCTCCAGCCGGGTGGCCAGGGCGACGCACGCCGCCAGCCGTGCCTCCAGCGGGTTCTCCACGAACAGGCGGCGCGAGAGCTTCGCGGCGAGCGCGGTGGCCCGGCGGGGCGCGGCCTCTTGCAGCGACGCCTCGAAGCGGGGCGCGGAGGCCTGCGCGAGCGCTTCTTCGTAGCGCGCGCCGTTCTGGAGGAACGCGGTGCCAGGGTCGGCATGCAGCAGGTACCGCGCGAGCCCGTCCACCGTCTCCAGCCGCTTGCGTCCGGACTGGCCTTGCAAGGCATTGAATGCATCCACCTGCGCGGTGAAGGTGGCCAGCTCCTGATCCAGCGAGCGCAGCGCCTGGAACTCGGGGGTCTCCTCGGGAGCGAGCAGGCCGTCAGGAAGCGCGGGGTGCTGGACCTCTCCGTCGAGGATCCGCTGGAGCCTTGTTCCGAGCTCCCGGTGGAGGGTGGGCAGCACCAGGTCCTCGAAGCTGACGCGGAGCGCGTCCTGGAGCTGTCCGGCCAGGGGCGACGCGGGCGTGCCGGGCAGCTTCGCCAGCTCCTGGAGGACCGTCGCCGCGCGGCGGCGTTCAGCCTCCGCGTCCGGCTCTCCCTGGGCGCGCTCCGTGCTCAGGCGGGCCAGACCGGCCATGCCCTCGGCAACGGGCCGCGTGTCACCGCGCAGGCGCTGTTCAAGCGTCCACAGGCCGACGGGCATCAGCACCACGCTCACGGCCAGCGACCACCGCAGCGCCGTCAGCGCCCGCTGGTTGCGGCGCTTCTCAGAAGCGGACGGACGGGCCAGGCTGCTTTCAGGGAAGACCTTCTGGTCGAGCAGATGCGTGAGGAAGATGGGGTGCGGCCCGGGCGCGGGCGCTCCGAGGGTTCGCGCCGTGAGCCGCTCGCTCGCGCTGAGGTCCCCGTTGAAGTACACGCCGCGCAACGGCAGGGCCTCGTGGTGGACGCTGGCCCGGAAGATGGGATCCAGCAGGGCGCGCGCCGGCTCGGTCAGCCCGCGCAGCGCGGAGGGGAAGGTGAAGGCCGCGTCGCGCTCCTGCGCGTTCTGTCCTTCTTCGCTGGCGAGCAGCTCGAGCTGCACGCGGGTGAGCGTCCCGTGGAGGCGCTCGAAGGCCTCGGGGATCCATTCGGCGCGCCACGCCGCTTCGAACGGATGCGGGTTGGACCAGCCGAACATCTCGTTCCACATGTCCGCGGGCAGCGCGCGGCAGAAGCTGGCGAACCCGGGGAGGACCTCGGCCTGCGTGAACAGCACGTAGATGGGGAAGCAGACGCCCAGCTCGTCCTGGAGCGTGCGCAGGCCCTTCGCCACCGCGTCCGCCTGGGCGCGCGCCTTCTCGCGGGAGGCGCGGTCCGTCCCCAGCAGCAACGCGGCCGGGAGGGCGAGCACCGCGGCGTCGATGGGGCGCAGGGGCCGGGCGCCGCGGAGCGACTTCAGCGCGGAGCGGAAGGACGGCTCGGCGGACTTCGTCAGCCCCGGCAGGTCGATGACCTGACCCTCGTTGAAGATCCACGCGGTGGCGCGGGTGGGGTCCTGGGGACGCTCGGGCTTGCCGAAGGGCAGGGGGAGCTCGACGCTCTTGAGGAGCGTGGCGCTGTCCGCGTCGGGCGTGCCCACCAGCACGCAGTGAGGCACGGCGTAGGTGGCGCCGCCCTGCTTGGGCGTGAGGAGCCGCGACCACCGCTCCAGCAGGCCCGGTGCCGGCTTCCCGGTGTCCTCGGGGGGCGCGGGGACTTCCGGGG
>NZ_RAWQ01000368.1:0-4638 GCF_003668965.1 Corallococcus sp. AB030 | reverse complement strand
GGGACGGGGCTGGAGGCGCCGGGGAAGGACTCCCAGCCCTCGGCTTCGGGCGGCGGCTGGACGCGGGAGGGGACTTCCTCGCCGGGAGCGGCCTGGGGACTCGCGGGAGCCGGTGGGACTTCGGAAGCGGGCTTGCCGGGTTCGCTCCAGGACTCGTCGGGGGTCGCGCTCCGGGGAGGCGGACTGGACGTCTGGGCCCGGGCGGGAATGGCCGGCGCCAGGACCATTATCGACAGGCTGAGGAAACCGGGGAGGCGCATGGTGGAGGAAGGCAGGCAGCCTAGCCCACGCTCCGCCCATGAACGAGGCCGGCCTGCCCGACCTCTCCCCCGCCATCCGGTCGCGTCCGGAAAGCGGCAGCCGCGCCACAATGCTGATGACGGGGGCCGGGCACGGTCTACCATCCGCGCCGCGCGCATGGCGTCGGTGAGGAGAGCCAACGGGATGAGGGTCGGACGGGGTGCACTGCTGATGGCGCTCGCCCTGGGCGCGTGCAGCAGGCCCGGTGCGGGCACGGACGCGACGGGAGCGTCGGATGCGGGGGCCATCGGGATTCCGGGACGGCCGTCCACACTGACGCTGCCCTCGTGCGAGGAGCTGCTTCCGGCGGACCTGCGCGACCTCACGCTGAACGGCTTCACGATGAAGGAGGAGCGCGCGTGTCCCACGTGCGGGCCCGTGTGCTCGCTGCGTTCAGCGGCGCTGGCGGGCGTGTCCGTGTCGGTGGCGTATGACTGCCAGCCGAACTACGCGAACGCGGATGTGCGCGCGCTGCTCGAGCCCACGCTGAACGTGGGCGGCGAGGAGATTCCGGCGCTGGGCAAGGCCGCCGCGCGCCGTAACCCCGTGCAGGGCATGACGCAGGTGGTGGCGTGGGATGACGACACGCCGTGCGTCGTGGTCGTGACCTGGCTGGGGGATGACCCCGACCGCGCGATGGACGTGGCCCGGCTCGCGGTGACGTCGAATCACGGCGTGAGGGATACGACGGCGGACGCGGGCTCGGAGCTTCCGGCCGACGCGGGGGACAGCCTTCTGCGGGATGAACCGCTGGAGCCGATGGACAGCCTCACCGCGCCGCGCGCGGGTTCGAAGGACCTGCTCTCCGCGCCTCCGGGCACGGGCGCCCAGAAACCGTCGCCTGTCCCCTCCCCGCGTCCTGTCGCGCCAGTGCCCGCGAGTCCGAAGCCCGTGGCGCCCGCACCGGCTGCGCAGTAGCCCGCGGCGGACTCAGTAGGGCCACTTCGCGATGGCGTAGGCGTGAGTGGCCTTGTGATTGAGCCACACGAGCAGCAGTGCCACCGTCCAGCGCAACGCCTTGGGACGCGTGGCCAGCCAGTCGCCCGCGACGAACATGACCGGGAAGAGCACCGCGCCGAAGCGGAAGGCATTTCCCAGGTCGCCTTGAGGCAGCATCACCAGAAGTGACAGCAGGACATAAAGGCCCAGGGCCCGGTCGCGGCGCCACAACATCACCCCGAACACCAGCCACGCGGCCCCGAAGACGTTCCGAAGCACCAGCCAGCCGTTGAATCCCTGGTGCCAGGGATTGCCGAACCACAGCCCCCGGACGGCGCCCCAGACAGAGTCCACGTGATTCCACTCCCGCTGGGCCTTCAGGAACATGAAGGGGTCACCGGAGCGGCTCCACTCGAAGACGAGCAACCCTCCGAACGCCACCAGCGACAGACACCCCATGAAGCCGAACCGCACGAAGCGCTCGCGCCACGACGGTTCGCGCATGGCTGCCAGGAGCGCGGCGGCGATGGCCACGAAGCAGCCCTGGTTGCGCGTGAAGATGCACAGCGAAACCAGCACGGCCGAGGGCAGGAGCAGCCCACGCGAAGCACACGCCAGGGCCCCGAACGACAGGAGCAGGAAGAGCCCCTCCGTGTGGTGCGAATGGAGCGCGAAGCTGGCGGGAGCGTAGAGGAAGACGAACCACCCCCAAGGCGTCCGGGCCGTCATCCCTTCGCGCTCCGGCCCCTGCCGCGCCCAATGGGTGTTCCACGCGACGAAGCCCAGCAGGCATGCCGTGGACAGGGCCGCGCCGACGACCTGGGGCGGCAGCGTGCCTCCCAGCCCCTGCCGCACCAGCCAGACCAGGCCCGGGTACAGCGGCAGGAAGGCCCAGAGGGGCCAGGAGTAACCCTCCAGGACCAGCGTGCTGTAGTGGTGCGAGTCCCAGCGATCCAACACCAGGAGCGGTGGGATGTCCCGGCGCCAGGCCGTCCACGCCCAGAGCCCGAAGTGGTGGACCAGGAGCAGCGCCACCAGGCTCCAGGGCGAAGACGCGATCTTGAGACGGAGCGAACCCGCCGACTGAGAGGTGGGACCCATGAGCGGGGGTCTCCATGCCCTCGCGGCACGGCTCAAGCAAGAACCCTGCACTGCGCGGTCATCCCCAGAGGGAATGACCGCGCCGGTGCGGTTCGCTCCCCGCTACAGCGTCTCCAGGTACGCCACCAGGTCGT
Source organism: Corallococcus sp. AB030 (assembly GCF_003668965.1). Classification (NCBI taxonomy): domain Bacteria; kingdom Pseudomonadati; phylum Myxococcota; class Myxococcia; order Myxococcales; family Myxococcaceae; genus Corallococcus; species Corallococcus sp. AB030. The sequence continues at coordinate 2,164 of NZ_RAWQ01000368.1, read as the reverse complement.
CCATGTCCGCGTCGGACAGCCCCGCCGTCGTGCCGTGCAGGTTCGTCTCGCGGCCGTTCATCAGGCGGGCCTTGAGCGTGGGCGCGCTGCCGTCATGCAGGTACGGCGCGGTGCGGCCCACGCCCAGCAGCGACGGCGTGTTGAGCCCCGTCTTGATGACCGCCGCCGCGTCCTGCAGCACGCCCGAGAGCACGAACGTGCCCACGTCCACGTTGCGGTTGTCCGTGAGCGCAGCGCCCGTGTGGCACGTGTCGCACTTCGCCTGCGTGAAGAGGGCGGCGCCGCGCGTCTGGGACGCCGTCAGCGGCTCGCCATGGAACGCGTTGTCCGGCGCGGGGATGGCGTCGATGAACGCTCCCAGCTTCGCCACCGTGTCCGCGTCCAGCTCCTGGCCGCCCATGCGGTCCTTCACCGTGGCACTCATGAAGTCCCCCAGCGCGGAGAACTCGCCGCTCCAGTGGAAGGGCGCCGTCGCCGTGGTCATGCGACCCGCCAGGCTGGGCGTCTGGCGCGGCCCGTCCGGGAAGCCCCACACGTGGCCGTCCTCGCGGCCCTCCAGGTGGCACGACGCGCAGGACACCGCCACGGACGGGCTGGTCATCCGCGCATCCACCGCGCTGAAGAACAGCCGCCGGCCCGCCGCCGCCATCGGCGACAGCGTGTCGCCCACGATGACCAGGCGCTCACCCTCCTCGCGGATGTCCCCTAACGCGTTGCCGCTGGACCCCAGCGTGCTGACCGTGTGGTCGAACGCGTTGTAGACGTACGCCTTGCGACCGTCCCGCGTGAGCGCGATGCCGTTGGGGCCCGCCCCCACGGCAATCAGCTGCCGCACCGGGCTCGTCTCGTTCACCAGGTCCGAACCGGAGCGGCGCCACGAGGGCAGGATGGCCACGTTGTTAGAGTCCTGGTTCACCAGGAACAGCCACGCGCCCGTGGGGTCCACCACCGCCGCCGCCGGCCCCTGCAGGGGCGTGTCGAACAAGGGGCTCGCGACGAGCGACGTGGGGTAGTCCGGCTTCTCCTCCGGCGGCGGCTTGCACTCGTCCAGGTCGTCCACCACCGGGCGGGGCGCTTCGTCCTCCGCGTCGAAGGTGATGAGCCCCGCGGCCACCACGCCGCCACCGGCCGACGCGCCGCAGGGCGTCCCGCCGCCGTACATCGACTCTCCCGGATTGGGTCCGCGGCCGTCCACGGGCCCGCCCAGCGGATCCTCGCGCGACCACAGCACCGGCGCGAAGAGGCGACGGCCATCCGGAGCGCTCAGCAGGTCCACCATGCCGCGCGACCGGAAGGAGCGCGGGCCCTGCTGGGGATTCATGGGCAGCGGCTCGAACTCCGAGGGGGCAGCAGAGGGCGACGGCCGGTTCGCCTTCGCGAGCAGGTCCGTGCCGCCGCGCATCACCTGGGGCTGGTTCGCGTCCGACAGGTCCACCGTCATCACGTCGCCCTGCCGGAACAACGACACCGCCGCCTTGCGGCCGTCCTCCAGCAGCGCGATGCCTCGCGGCTCCTCGCCCAGCGGCAGCTCCCAGCGCGCCGTGAGCGTGCCCGTGTCGATGGCGGTGAGGCTGCCCCGCGCGGCGGACTCACGCATGGCGCTGTTCACCACGTACAGCGTGCTGCCATCCGGAGACAGCGCCATCCCCGTGGGCTCCACGCCCACCGGGACGCGCGCGGCCTCCACCGCGTCTCCCTTGCGGATGACGGACACGCTCCTGCCGCCCCGGTTCGTCACGTACACGGTGTCGTCCGGGCCCACCGCCACGCGCTCCGGACGCGGGCCCACCCGCACCTCGGACACCTTCTCCCGGCGTGCGGTGTCCACCACGGCGAGGATGCCGTTGTCCGCGTCCACCACGTAGAGCAGCGAGTCGTCCCGGCTGAGCGCCACGGACCCGGAGGCATTGCTCCAGGTGCCCGCGACCTCACGCTCCTTGCAACCCGACAGAACCAGCGTCGTCACCGCGCACAGCGCGGCCCATCCCTGCCGTCGCATCGGAAATGCCATCCCCTCCCGCGAAGGCTTTCGCGCGCTCCTCCGACCCCACCCTGCGCGCATGCCCCACGGCCTGTTCGGGAGCGTGCCGGCCCTGCTCACACGCCTTCCCGAGGGCCGCATGCTCGCTCACCCGCCCCCCGAAGTCGACGCCCTCTCCACCCG
>NZ_RAWQ01000367.1:0-4654 GCF_003668965.1 Corallococcus sp. AB030 | reverse complement strand
GGGTGGGGGCGCGGCAGGTGGAGCGGCGGTTCCATGCGGCGGTGGGGCTGTCGCCGAAGGTGTTGTGCCGCATCGCGAGGATGCAGCACGCGGTGGAGCTGTCGCGGGAGTTGGAGGGCGCGGAGTGGGCGCTGGCGGCCGGGTACTACGACCAGGCGCACCAGGTGCGGGAATTCCGGGCGCTGACGGGGCTGACGCCGGGGGCGTACGTGCGCGAGCAGGCGGAGGTCGGATTCGTCCAATCGCCGGAGGGGGCGGGTGCGTAAGGTGGGGGTGTTCCCACTTCGAGGAGGCACACCATGTCCACCGCACCGCAGCAGGCCGAGCAGCACCACCGCATCGACTACATCGAGCTTCCCGTGAAGGACATCGCGGAGGCGAAGCGCTTCTACGGCGCCGTGTTCGGCTGGAGGTTCGAGGACTACGGCCCGGACTACACGAGCTTCATGGACGGGCGGCTGAACGGAGGCTTCGACAAGGAGCGGGAGGCGTCGAAGGGCGGCGCGTTGCTGGTGCTCTATTCGAAGGACCTGGACGCGACGCTGGCGAAGGTACGCGAGGCCGGTGGGCGCATCGTGAAGGACACGTTCTCCTTCCCCGGAGGCAAGCGCTTCCACTTCACCGACCCCACGGGCAACGAGCTGGCGGTGTGGACGGAGCCTTGAGGCGCTGAACCAACGGTAGGGCGGGGAGTGCCGCGGTTCACGCGAGCTGTCGCGGTCCCAACACTCCCGGCCCTCCCGCGACGCGTGGTGCACGAGCGGGCGGGACGCGGAGTAATCCCGGATCGCTTGCGTTCCTGGCGCGCGGTAGAAGTCGGGCCGGCTCCTCCCTGGGAATGTCGCCCGTGCTCGTTACCGCCAACGCCACCGTCCTTCACGTCAACGACACGCCCGCGAGCCTCTATCTGGGGACCTTCTCGCTGCGTCAGGCGGGCTACCGCATGCTGGAGGCGGTCACCGGAGAGGAAGCCCTACAGGTCGCCTTCGATTCACGCCCTGACGTCATCGTGCTCGACGTGAAGCTTCCCGACATGAGCGGCTATGACGTGTGCCGGCGCCTGAAGGAGGACTCTCGCACCCGCGAGATCTCCATCATCCACACCTCCGCCACCTTCATCACCGCGGAGAAGAAGGTCGCGGGCCTGCGCGCCGGCGCGGACGTCTACCTCACCCAGCCGTTCGACCCCGAAGAGCTCATCGCCACCGTCAACAGCGTCCTGCGCCTGCGGCGCGTGGAGCGCGAGGCCCTGGCGAACGCCGCCCGCCTGGAGGAGGCCGACCGCAAGAAGGACGAATTCCTCGCCATGCTCGCCCACGAGCTGCGCAACCCGCTGGCCGCCATCTCCGTCGCGGTGCAGATGCTCGGACAGAAGGACTCGAACGGTCTGTCCGAAGCCGACGCGCGCCGCCGCGACATCATCGAGCGGCAGGTGAGCCACCTGCGCCACCTGGTGGACGACCTGCTCGACGTCAGCCGCATCACGCGCGGCAAGTACGCCCTGCGTCGCGGCCGGCTGGACCTCAACACCGTGTTGCAGCACTCGCTCGCCGCCGCGCGGCCCGTGATGGAGGAGCGCGGACTCGTCCTGCGGGAGGCCCGCCCCACCGCGCCCTGCTGGGTGGACGGCGACCGGACGCGCCTGGAGCAGGTCTTCACCAACCTGCTCGACAACGCCGCCAAGTATTCACCCGAGGGCGGCATCGTCACCGTGGGCGCCCACGTGTCCGAGGACTCGCGCGTGCGCGTCTCCGTGCAGGACACCGGCATCGGCCTGCGGCCGGAGGACCAGGAGCACATCTTCGAGCTCTTCGCGCAGCTGGACGCGGGCCTCGCGCGCAGCCGGGGCGGACTGGGAATTGGCCTGACGCTGGTGCGCCACCTCGTGACCGAACACGGTGGCCACGTGGAGGTCTTCAGTGAGGGGCCAGGCCAGGGCAGCACCTTCACCATCACGTTGCCGCTGCTCACGGACGCCGCGAGGCCTGAGGCCACCGTGGAGCGCATCGAGTCCCGCCGGCGCGAGTGGCGCATCCTCCTGGTCGACGACAACCCCGACGCGCGCGACGGCCTGAGCGAGATGCTCCAGCTATGGGGCCACACCGTCGCGGTCGCCTCGGACGGTCCGGAGGCGCTCGCCATGGCGACTCCTGGCACCTACGACGTCATCATCCTGGACATCGGCCTGCCGGGCCTGGACGGCTATCAGGTGGCGCAGGAGCTGAGCGGGCGCGTGGCGTCGGACGCGCACCTCATCGCGCTCACGGGCTATGGGACGCCGGAGGACCGGGCCCGCAGCGAGGAGGCGGGCTTCGACCTGCACCTGGTCAAGCCCGTGGAGTTGGTGGAGATCGGCCGGGTGCTCGCGCAGCTGGGGCCCGTGAAGCGCGGCACACGCCGCCGGTCCCAGATGAAGAGCGCATAGGACCTCACGCCCGGGGCTAGAGGCCCGCCGCGGACTGCTCCGTGCCTCGCCGAGCCCACCGGTCGCGGATCCATGCCCGGGCGGGTTTCTCCACGCGCTCATGCACGAGCAAGCTCAGGCCTATCGAGCCCACGACGAACGCCACCACCGCCCAGGCGGCCGTGGGCGACTCACCCAGCCGTTTGAGCACTGCCTTCCAGGCGAACAGCACCGGCATGTGCAAGAGGAAGAGCGCATAGCTCGCCTCACCCAGCAGGCGCAGCGGCCGTGAAGCCAGCACCCGAGCCACGGCGCCCTGGCTCCACGACAGCAGGATGAACAACGCCGCGAACACCGGCGCCAGCAGCCCGTTGTGCAGCAGCGGGAAGGGCAGCACGGTGCTCCCCGCGAGCGCCGCGATGACTCCCGCGCACACCACCGCCACGGCCACCGGATGCGAGCGCCGCGACTCTCCGGACCGCAGCAGGAAGAAGCGCGCCGCGAGGATGCCCAGGATGAACTCCGGCAGCCGCGCCAGCGGGTTGAAGCGCAGCGCCAGCATCCACGGGCCGGAGTTGTACGCGGACGCCGTGCCTCCGGTGTGGTCCGGATCCACCGTCATGTAGAGCGCCGGGAACACCATCGCGGCGCCGTACGTCACCGCCGCGCCCACCGCGAGCGCCCTTGGCCCCAGCAGGCCCAGCCTCCCGGCCAGGAAGGGGAACGCCGCGTAGAAGAACGCCTCCACCGCCAGCGACCAGCCCGAGCCGTTCCACGCCATCGCCGTCCAAGGCGTCCAGCTCTGGAGCAGCAGCGGCGTGACCACCAGTGCCTCGGCGTGCTGCAGCCCCCTCGATGGGTCCACCGCCCACGTATCACGCAGCCCCTTGAGGTACGCGGGAGCGTCGAGTGCCAGGCCCAACGCATAGACGGGATAGATGCGCGCGAAGCGGGCCACCCAGAACGCCTTGCGCGCCGCGTACGTGCCCGGCGGCTGCTCCAGGTAGTTGTAGCCAAGGATGAAGCCCGACAGGACGAAGAAGAGGTCGAGGCTCACGTACCCGCTGTCGAGCAGCCCGTGCAGTCCCGGCGGCGCCTCCGTGCCGGAGAAGACCAGGTGATACACGTGGTAGGCGACGACGTGCGCGGTCGCGAGGAACCGCAGCCCGGTGAGTGCATGCAGTTGCTGCAGGGAAGAAACCATGAGGGCCGCGAGTCTCGCAGCCCCGAGCGTGCTCCTCAATCAGCCCGGGTGCAATGGACCTGACCGGCGGCTGAGTAGACTCACGGCGCGAGTCAGGTCACCAGAAGTGTTTCAACCCCACCCACGGTCGGAAGTCCTTCGCAATGACACGCATCGGATGCGCTCCGCGATGACCCGGGACGGCAGGCATTGAGCCGCCGAAAAAGCGGGGCCACCAGGCAGGTCCGCCGGCCGGGCGCGCAGCTCAGAAACCTGTCAGACAGTCGGACAGGCTCAAACCACACGAAGCCGAGGTCACGCGCTTGGTGGAGCTCGGAAGCAGTTCCCGACGTCATGCGTGCGCGGGCGAAGAAAGCAGGTTCACGGACAGGGCCCCCTGCCGGGCACGCATGCTCAAAACCTGTCCGACAGTCGGACAAGTTCGCGCCACATAAAGCCGAAGACGCATGCCCGCCGTGGGCCAAGACGTCGTGCGTGGACGGCAAGGAGGGTCCACGGAGAGGGCCCCTGAAGGGCACGCATGCTCAAAACCTGTCCGACCGTCGGACAGGCTCGCGCCAAACGAAGCCGGGGAAGTGGGCCTGACGAAGTCGTGCGGTGATCTGCGACATCGTGCGTGCGCGGAGAGAGAAAGCGGCTCCACGGTCGGGGCCGTCCGCCGGGAGCACAGGCCAGAAACCTGTCCGACTGTCGGACAGGCTCGCGCCACAAGACGTCGAGGAAGTGCGCCTGACGGAGTCTCGCGGTGAGCCGCGACGCCGTGCGTGCGCGGACGCCAAGAGGGTCCATGGACGTGGGGGCCGTCCGCCGGGAGCACAGGCCAGAAACCTGTCCGACAGTCGGACAGGTTTTCGCTGCATGCGGCCCGCGCACTTGTCCGACAGTCGGACAGGTTTTTCTCCGACCGGGCCCGGAGGTTTGGGCCTGCTCCGGTTCGGTGGACAGGTTGACTACGCTGCCAGCCTCTTGGTTGCGGCCCTCCGCTCGTATTCCACTGGGCTGACGTAGCCCAGGGCGGAGTGGCGCCGCTTCCGGTTGTAGAACAC
>NZ_RAWQ01000366.1:0-4739 GCF_003668965.1 Corallococcus sp. AB030 | reverse complement strand
CGTGACGGCCCCGCCCGCCGCCGCTGAAGCGCCCGCCACCACGTCCGTGGGCCGCATCAACGCCCCGTCCCAGCAGGCGGCCCGCACGGCGCGCCCGTCGGATTCCGCCTCGCGCCCCACCCAGCGCCGTCCGCAGGTGGTGGTGGAAGAGGTCGAGGACGACGAGGACGAGCCCTCGTCGCGCCGCAAGAGCCCGCCCAAGAGCAACGGCAGCAAGATGCTGTCGATGGTCCTGCTCATCCTCATCCCGCTGTTCGCGGGTGGATACGGCTTCTACTCGGCGCAGGCCAAGAAGCGCAGCCGCGAGCTCAAGAAGAACCTGGACGTCGCCACCGAGCAGCTCAAGCACGACTCGTTCGCCAGCTACAAGAAGGCGTGCGAGGCGGCGGACCTGGCCCTGGAGGTGGACGCCGACTCCACCGCGGCCCACGGTTATCTGGCGTACGCGTACGCCATCCGCTGGGGTGAGCACGGCGGCGGCGACGACGCGCGCCGGCAGGCCGAGGAGCACCTGGCGGCGGCCCAGAAGGGCAAGGAGCTGTCCAGCCACCTCATCGCCGCTCAGGCGCTGATCAAGACGTACAGCGGTGACGGCAAGGGCGCGCTGGCCTCGCTGGAGACGCAGGTCAAGGAGCTCAACGACCAGAACAAGGCGTCCTCGCTCCTGTACCTCACGCTGGGCCTCATCCAGATGAACGCGGGTGACCTGGAGCGCGCGCGCGACAGCCTGGAGCGCGCGCAGGCGCTGGCTCCGGATGATCCGCGCGTCTACGCGGGCCTGGGCGCGGTGTACCGCCGGCTGGGCCAGGACAACACCGCCTGGAAGAACTACGACTTCGCCCTGCGCTACGAGAAGGACCACCCGGAGTCGCTGCTGGGCCGCTCGCTCCTGATGCTGGAGCAGGACGCGCCGAACTACGCGGTGGCCAGCCGGGACATCAAGAAGCTGCTGGAGGCGGAGCCCCCGCCCAGCCCGCGTCAGCTCGCCACCGCGCAGCTCGCTCGCTCGCTGCTCATCGCCCGCGTGGCGCTGGCCATGCCCACGCTCAAGCCGGACCAGCAGCAGCTGCTGACCGAGGCCACGGGCGTGCCGGCGGAGCCCGCCAAGGCGAAGCAGGAGGTCACGAAGGCGGAGGAGACCGGCTTCGCGCTCGACAAGCAGAACCCGGAGCTGAACCTCATCAAGGGCCGCCGCCTGCTGGCGGAGGGCAACTTCGACGCGGCCGCGGAGGAGATCCGCAAGGCCATCCGCGCGGACGGCAGCCGTGCTCAGTTCCACGTCGAGCTGGCCAAGGCCCTCATGGGCAAGCCGGGCGGTGAGAAGGAGGCCTCCGAGGCGCTCGTCACCGCGCTCAAGACGATGGGCGACAGCCCCAAGCTGGTGGTGATGCTGGGCAACGCCTACCGCCGCCAGAACAAGCTGGAGGACGCGCTCGCGCAGTACCAGCGCGCGGTGAAGGACCCCAAGGCGAAGAACCCGGAGGCCCGGCTCGCCATGGGCGCCATCTACCGGGAGCGCTCGGAGTGGGACAAGGCGAAGGAGCAGCTGGAGAAGGCCAGCCAGGAGTTCTTCGGCCAGCCGGACCGCGTCGCCAACGCGCTCACGGAGCTGGGCCGCGTCTACCAGGGCAAGGGCGACGCCGCGAAGGCGGACGAGACCTACCAGCGCGCGCTGCAGGCCGACGAGAACTACTCGGCGGCCTACTACTTCTACGCGCAGCTGCTCTCCAAGGACGCCAAGCAGTCGGGCAAGGTCAAGACGCTGGCGGCCGAGTACGTGCGGCGCGAGCCCAAGGGCGAGTACCTCGCCGACGCGCAGCGGCTCGCGGGGAACTGAAGCCCCGCCTCCCGCTGTCCCCCACGCCGCGAGGCCCCTTCCCGGGCTTCGCGGCGTTTCGTTTTTGACGGGGGGCGACAAGGCAGGCTGATGTGGCGGGGAGCCCCAGCCTTGCCACCCCTCCCGGGTGACGGTATGGGAGGGTCCACCCCACACCCCCTTGACCGGTAGCCGGGAGCGACCGCGGTCCAGGGACTACCTGCTGGAGTCCGCTTGAGCGCGCGTGCCCTGTCCCAGTCGTCCACCGCGTCCGACCTGATTTCCCTCACCAAGCCGAGGCTGTCGTCGCTGGTGCTCATCACCGCGGCGGGCGGCATGTTCATGGCTCCGGGGCACTTCACGCCGGTGCGGACGCTGGTGACGCTGCTGGCGACGGCGGGCACGGTGGGCGCGGCGAACGCGTTCAACTGCTACTGGGAGCGTCACAGCGACCAGTTCATGGCGCGCACGCGCAACCGGCCGCTGCCCGCCGGGCGCATGGACCCCAACACGGCGCTGTGGTTCGGCCTGTCGCTGGCGGCGGTGTCGCTGCCCGCGCTGGTGCTGGGCGCCAACCTGCTCACCGGCGTGCTGGGGCTCGTCGCGCTGCTCAGCTACGTGCTGGCGTACACGCCGCTCAAGGCCCGCACGTCCGCGGCGATGCTGGTGGGTGCGATTCCCGGCGCGCTGCCTCCGCTCATGGGCTGGACGGCGGTGACGGACCGGGTGGACGCGGGCGGCTTCGCGCTGTTCGCCATCATGTTCCTCTGGCAGATGCCGCACTTCATCGCCATCGCGCTGTTCCGCAAGGACGAGTACGCCGCCGCGGGCCTCAAGTCCGTTCCGCTGGAGCGCGGGGACGAGTCCAGCCGCGCGCAGGTGGTGCTCTACCTGGTGGCGCTGGTGCCCATGACGCTGTTGCCGTTCCAGTTGCACATCGCGGGCACGTGGTACCTGGCCGCGGCGGTGCTGCTGGGGCTGGGCTTCCTGGGCCTGGGGGCGTGGGGCTTCTTCAAGCACCTGGGAAAGCCCTGGGCGCGCCAGACGTTCGTGTATTCGCTCGTGTATCTCACCGGCCTGTTCGCCGTGATGGCGCTGGACCGCATCCCCCGCGGCTAGCCCCCTCGCTGCGTCCGGGTGCGAGGCCGCCTTTCGCATGCCTGACACCTCCGTTCCAACCCCGCCCCCGCCGCTGCTGCGCATCGAGGGGCTCACGCGCCGCTTCGGCGAGCGCACCGCAGTGGACGGGCTGTCGCTGTCCGTGCAGCCGGGCGAAATCCTGGGTCTCCTGGGGCCCAACGGCGCCGGCAAGTCCACCACCTTCCAACTGCTCGCGGGCCTGCTCTCGCCGGACGCGGGGCAGGTGCACTTCGCCGGCAAGGTGCTGTCCCTGAGCGACCCGGCGCTGCGGCGCCAGATGGGCATCATCTTCCAGAAGAGCAGCCTGGATGACCTGCTCACCGCCCGGGAGAACCTGCTCCTGGGCGCGCGGCTGTACGGCCTCACGGGCGCGGACGCGAAGGCGCGCGTGGAGACGATGCTGTCGCTCATCGGCCTGCAGGACCGGGGCGATGAGAAGGTGGGCACCTGGTCGGGCGGCATGCGCCGGCGGCTGGAGCTGGCGCGGGCCCTGGTGCACCAGCCGCGCGTGGTGCTGATGGATGAGCCCACGCAGGGCCTGGACGAGGCGGCCTTCCGCACCTTCTGGACGCACCTCAAGCGGCTGCGCGACGCGCAGGGCGTCACGGTGCTGCTCACCACGCACCGCGCGGACGAAGCGGAAGGGTGCGACCGGCTGGCGGTGCTGGACGCCGGGAAGCTGGTGGCGTGCGACACGCCCCGGGCGCTCGCCTCGCGCATGGGCGGGGACATCCTCACGCTGGAGGGCCCGGAGCCGGAGGCGCTGGCCGCGCAGGTGACGGAGCGGCTGGGACTTGCGGCGACGGTGGTGGAGGGGCGGGTGCAGGTGGAGGCTTCGCAGGGACACGCGCTGGTGCCGCGGCTGGTGGAGGCCTTCCCTCCGGGGCGGTTCGCCTCCGTGTCGCTGCGCCGGCCCACGCTGGCGGACGTGTTCCTCCAGCTCACCGGGAAGGCCCTGGGGGCGGATGCTCCCTCGCCCACGCCCGCGCCGAGGAAACGCCGATGAGCGCCGACATCCCCGTGCCTGTTCCGTCCCCCTCACTGGACGCTCCCTCCGCCCCGGTCCACCGCCGGGAGCCGGGGACGCTGGCCTTGCAGTGGGCCACCGTGTGGGTGCTGCTCTCGCGCGACGTGGTGCGCTTCTTCCGGCAGCCCAGCCGGGTGGTGGGCGCGCTGGCGCAGCCCATCCTGTTCTGGTTCGTCATCGGCTCCGGGTTCGCGGGTTCCTTCCGCGTGGAGGGCGCGCAGGGGCTGGGCTACCAGCAGTTCTTCTTCCCGGGCGTCGTCACCATGGTGGTGCTCTTCAGCGCCATCTTCGCCACCATCACCGTCATCGAGGACCGCAAGGAGGGCTTCCTCCAGGCGGTGCTGGCGGGGCCGGGCTCGCGGCTGGCGGTGGTGCTGGGCAAGGCGCTGGGGTCGTCCACCATCGCGCTGATGCAGGCGTCGCTGTTCCTGCTCTTCGCGCCGCTGGCGGGCGTGGACGTGAAGGCGGTGGACTACCCGCTGCTCGCGGCGGTGATGGTGCTGTCCGCGCTGGCTCTCACCGGCATGGGCATGGCGCTCGCCTGGTGGGTGAAGTCGAGCGCGGGCTACCACGCGGTGATGAGCCTGGTGATGCTGCCCATGTGGGTGCTCTCCGGGGCCATGTTCCCGGTGAAGGGCGCGGGGCCGGTGATGTCATGGGTGATGACGCTCAACCCGATGCGTTTCTCCGTGGAGGGCGTGCGCCGCGCGCTGTACGGGGCGCAGGCGTCGCTGGCGGTGGGCTCGCAGGGTGGGG
>NZ_RAWQ01000365.1:0-4773 GCF_003668965.1 Corallococcus sp. AB030 | reverse complement strand
GGCTGGGGCGGCTGGTGGGGCTGACGGACCCGGCGGGCTACCTGGGGCTGGTGAAGGGCTTCTTCGCGCTGGTGGGCACGGCGACGGCGTGGGCCACGTGGCGGCTTGCCCGAGCGTCCGGGGCCTCCACCCTGGCGGCCTCCGGCGGGGCCGCCCTGTTCGCCCTGGCGTCGGTGCCGCTGTACTTCGCGCCCCGGGCCATGAGCGAGAACGCGTCCGTGCTGCCGGTGGTGCTGGGCCTGGCCCTGGCGCTGCCGAAGGCCGCGTCCCGGCGCTCGCTGCTCACCGGGGCGTCCCTGCTGGGGCTGGCGGTGCTGCTGCGGCTTCAGAACGGCGTGTTCTGCGTGGGCCTGCTGGCGGTGCTCCTCTGCCGGCGCCAGTGGCGTCAGGCGGGCGTGGCGCTGGCGGTGCTGTCCGGGTGGGCGCTGGCCTTTGGCCTCCTGGACAAGCTCACCTGGGGGCGGTGGTTCCACTCCGCCATCGTCTACCTGGACTTCAACGTGGTGCAGGGCAAGGCGGCCCAGTGGGGCACGGAGCCCTTCGAGTACTACCCGCGCATCCTGCGCACGGCGATGCCGGTGCTGACCGTCTTCACGGCCGCGCTGGCCGTGCTGGCCGTACCCCGGGCGTGGGGGCTGTCCTTCCTGGCCGCGGCGTTCTTCCTCCTGCACGCGAACCAGCCGCACAAGGAACTGCGCTTCCTGGTGCCGGTGCTGCCCCTGTTCGCGGCGCTCGCGGGCGTGGGGCTGGACTCCATCCTGCGGGTGCTGCGCGGCGCTCCGGCGAAGGCCACCGCCACGGTGGCGGTGGTGGCGGGGGCGCTGTTGTCCGGCGCGGGCGCGGGGGCGCTCACCTTCGGGGACGTGGGCCAGTACGAACGCGTGCGCCCCAAGGACAGCGCCTGGGATGACCAGGGCACGGTCAACCGGCTGCTGGAGGCGGCGGGCCGGCGCGACGACGTGTGCGGCCTCAAGGTGGAGGCGGTGCACCTGGCGTGGACGGGGGGCTACAGCTACTTCCACCGGAAGGTGCCGCTGTATCCCCACAACGGCCCCGGGCGGGACTCCCGCCGGTTCAGCCACGTCATCACCCGGGCGGGCTTCGAGGGCGCGGGCACGCTGCTGGTCCAGGACGGCCCCCTGGCGCTGGTGAAGCTGCCCGTGGCGGACTGCACGCCGGACCCCGGATATTCGTGGCGACTGCCCTGAGCGGGACAGTTGGGACGCGGAAGACCCTTCCGGCTCCACCGGCGGGTTGGTAAGCCAAGGCCATGCCCGAATCCGACTGCCTCTTCTGCAAGATTCGCGATGGCCTCATCCCGGCGAAGATCGTCCACCAGGACGAGCACTGCCTGGCCTTCGAGGACATCAACCCCCAGGCCCCCACCCACGTGCTGTTCATCCCGCGCAAGCACATCGCCACGGTGAATGACATCACGGCCGAGGACCGGGAGCTGGTGGGCAACCTCTCCATGGCCGCGGCGAAGGTCGCGCGCGAGCGGGGCCACGCGGACACGGGCTACCGCGTGGTGATGAACACCCAGCGCGACGCGGGCCAGACGGTGTTCCACATCCACCTGCACCTGCTCGCGGGCCGCACCCTGCACTGGCCGCCAGGCTAGCCGTCGTCCCAGTCCCGCCCATCATGTTCAGTGCCCAGTCGTCGCCCCAGTCCCGCCGTGCCTATTCCCGCCTCGCCGTGCTGCTGGCCTCCGTGGCCGGCGCGGTCAACGCCATGGGGTTCGTGGCGATGGGCGCGCATGCGTCCCACATGTCCGGGAACATGGCCACGCTGGGCGAGTCCCTGGCCCAGGGCCGCTGGGACACGGCGCGGCTGCCCGCGCAGTTGATGGGGCTGTTCGTCGCCGGGGCCTTCTGCGCCACGGGCCTCCTGGATGCCTCACGCCACCGCACGAGGGGCCGTCACGTGGCCGCGCTGCTATTGGAGGCGCTCGTGCTGGGCGGCGTGGGCGTGGCCATGGCATCCATGCCGGGCACGCACGCGCCCGCGCTGCTCTGGGGCATCGCCTTCGCCATGGGGCTGCAGAACGCGCTCGTCACGCGGGTGTCCGGCGCGGTGGTGCGCACCACACACGTGACAGGGCTGCTCACGGACATCGGCATCCAGTTGGTGCAGATGCTGGCGTGGGTGCGCGACGGCCTCCGCGGGGAAGGCGCGCCGGGGCTATGGCACCGCGTGAGGGACCTGCCCTCCGCCGTGCAGTTCGAGCGCACACGGCTGCACCTGGGCCTGGCGCTGGCGTTCCTCGCGGGCTCCACGCTGGGCCCCTACCTGTTCCTGCGCCACGGGGCCGTGACGCTGGTGCTGCCGTGCGCGGTGCTGGGCGTGCTGGCCGCGCTGGACGTGCGGCTGACCGTGAAGCCCGCGCAGGCACCCACCGTTCCGGGCCGCTGAAGCATCCGGGAAGGCGGCGCGCCGCGTCCCGTCAGGGCGACGCGGGCTGGACCACGGGCTGCGCGGGCTGGACCTGGGCCTGCGCGGGCGCGTCCATGACGTTCGGATTGGCCCCGGCAGGGCCCTGGGCCCTGGGGCGCAGCGCCTGGAGCACGCTGCTGCGCTCATCCGTCCAGACGTATTCCGGCTCGCCGCGCAGCACCAGCCGGCGCACGCGCGCCCGGGTCTTGCTGAAGGTGGCACCCCCGAAGAACTCCTTGTCCGGGCTCAGCAGCATCCACGAGCTGGCCACCGCGTCGCCGTCACTGTCCCGCGCGACGAGCGCCGCGGTCAGGCCGGCGGCCCCCGCGTGCGCCAGGCTGATGGGCACCAGGTCCAGGTGCTGGTTGCTGATGTGCATCGCCAGCAAGCCGTGCGGCGCCAGGTGCTGGAGGTAGAGCGCCACCGCCTCCTTCGTCAGCAGGTGCACCGGGATGGCATCCGAGCTGAAGACGTCCAGCGCCAGCACGTCGAACTGGCGCGAGCCCTGCTCCAGCTCCTTCTCCAGGGAGATGCGCGCGTCGCCTTCCACGACCTCCACGTGCGCGGGCGTGTCCGTCAGCGTGCTGAAGAAGCCGCCCTGCCCCTTGGCGAGGTCGATGATGTCGGGGTTGATTTCATAGAAGCGCACGTCGTCCCCGGCGGCCATGAGCGTGGCGCTGTTGCCCACGCCCAGCCCCAGCATGCCCACGCGCAAGCCGGTGGGCAGCCCCTGGGCCTGACGCAACCGGCGCTGCTCCGCGAGCGCGAGCCCCAGGCCGGCGTCCTTCGTGTAGTACGCCGTGGGGAGGTTCCGGCGCTCCGGGCGGATGTACTGCCAGCCGTGGGTGATGGCGCCGTGGCGCAGGACGTACTGGTGCTGCTGGGGGTCGTTCGCGGACAGCTCCAGCACGCGCACCACGCCGAAGAAGTTGCGCCCGGCGAAGCGCACGCGATCCAGGTCCGTGAGGACGAGCACCGGCAGGTGCACCGCCACGCCCACCAGCAGCGCCCCGCGGAAGAGGCGCTGCGTGCGCGCCACCGACGTCTCCTCCTTCGGCCTGCGCATCAGCCCCGCGAAGGCCACCCCGCAGCACGCGGCCAGCGCCAGCGGGTGCTCCCAGTAGGTGGTGAAGACAGCGGGCGCGACCAGGTTGACGAACACGCCGCCCAGCACGCCGCCCACGGACACCCAGAGGTAGAAGGCGCTCAGGTAGCGCGGAGCCGGGCGGCGCCGGTACAGCTCGCCGTGGCACACCATGGCGCCCGTGAAGAGCGCGGACGCGTGGAAGAGCACCTGCCACCCCAGGCCCAGCGCGGGGCCCTCCTTGTGCGCGTACGTCACCAGCACCACGGAGGCGATGAGCCCCACCGAGTACGGCGTGCGCGCGTAGAAGGACTCGCGCGAGAAGGCCAGGATGAAGGTGACCAGGTACACCGCCAGCGGCATCACCCACAGGAAGGGGCCCGCCGCCACGTCCTGGGACAGCTTGTTCGTCGTGGCCAGGAGCAGCACCGACGCGCACGTGCTCAGCGCCAGCCAGGTCAGCGTGGGTCCCATGCCCGGACGCGCCGAGGCGGTGGAGGCCTCGGAGCGGGCCTCCGTGCTCGGGCTCGTGGAGGGCTCGGGGAGGGTCGTCGCGGGGGCGCGGCGCAGCAGGTCCCGGGCGCAGGCGAGGACACAGAGGACGAAGAGGACGAAGCCCACGGCCCAGCCCCACGCCTGCGCGCTCCGGCCCACCCAGGGCTCCACGAGGAACGGGTAGCCCAGCAGCGCCAGCAGCGAGCCCGCGTTGGAGAGCGCGTAGAGCACGTACGGCGAGCGCTCCGGCCGCGCGCGCGCGAACCACGACTGGAGCAGCGGGCCGGTGGTGCTGAGCACGAAGAAGGGCAGGCCCAGCGTGGCGGCCAGCATCCGCATCAACCGGAGCACGGGCAGGTGGTCGTCCACGGGGCGCCAGCCGTCCCCTGGCGCCAGCGGCGAGCCCGTCCACGAGGCCCGCGCCGCGAGCGCCGCCAACGCCACCACCAGCAGGCTCAGGTGCAGGGCGGCCTGGGCGCGCGGGCGCAGCCGGGAGGCCACCGCGTGCGCGTAGGCGTAGCCCGCGAGCAGCACGGCCTGGAAGAACAGCATGCACGCGGTCCACACCGCGGGCGTGCCGCCGTACCAAGGCAGGGCGTAGCGGCCCGCCAGCGGCTGGACGCCGAAGAGCAGGAAGGCGCTGGTGAAGATGGCGAGGGCGTAGCGCACCATGCGGCCTCGGGGGCGGGGGGAAGACGCACGGCGTAGGGGTCCCGCGCTCCGGGTGTTTCCCGCCTGGGCGACAGTCTTGTAAACAC
>NZ_RAWQ01000364.1:0-4885 GCF_003668965.1 Corallococcus sp. AB030 | reverse complement strand
GTCCTACGACATGGGCGGGCTGCCCTCCGCGAGCGAGGACCCCTTCGCCCTGCCGCCCTCGCCCGGCCTGGACTTCTCCGACCTGCCCTCGCCCGCCGCGCCCCAGGCGATGGACTTCTCGGACCTGCCCTCGCCCGCCGCGCCCTCGGCCGTGTCCTTCGACTTCGCGGAGCCGCCTGCCCCCGCGTACGGCCAGGCCCCCATTCCCACGGATCATCCGTTCGCCGTGGACTTCTCGTCGCCGCCCCCGGCCGCGCCGCCCGCTCCGGACTTCCAGCTGGACTTCGGCGACCCCGCCCCGGCCGCGCCGCCCGCGCGAATCAACCCCGCCACGGACTTCGGCGACGTGGACTTCGGCGACCCCGCGCCCGTCCCGTCCTCCGCGGCCACGGGCCTTCCGGACGCGCTGGAGTTCGACCCCACCGCCGCGCCCGTGGATGACCTGGAAGCGGACCTCTCCGCGCCGCTGCCGCCCCCGCCCGCCGCGGGCCCCGCGGACGGCCTGGAGATGCTCAGCTTCATCGACGACAGCGCCGGCAAGGACGCCGGTGGCCGCGTGCAGGTGAAGCGCTTCCACGTGCGCCGCCGCTCCGGGAAGATGTTCGGCCCGTTCGAGGAGGGCGTCATCGTCAAGATGCTCGAGGACGGCCAGCTCCTCGGCAACGAGGACGTGTCGCCGGACTCGGAGGCGTGGTCCGCCATCGGCACCGTGCCCGTGTTCGCCGCCGCCATCCAGCGGCTGATGGAGGGCCCGGCCAAGGCCGTGCCGCTCGCGGCCACCCCGGGCGCGCCGGCTCCGGAGACGACGGGCGCCGCGGATCCCGCCAACCCCCAGGCCAGCATGGAGCGGCTGCGCCAGCTCTACGAAGGCCGCATGGCCGCGGTGTCCGTCGTGGACCGCAGCGCCTCCGACGCGAAGTGGAAGAAGCGCCTGCCCGCCATCATCGCCGCGGGCGTGGCGGTGGTCGTGCTGGGCACCGGCGCCAGCTTCGAGGCCAGCCGCTACGGCGCCTTCGGCCGTAACAAGTTCTTCCCGGCCCGCGTGTCCGCCGGCTCCGCCGAGGCGAAGCTCGTCGAGGAGGCGCGCAAGGGGCTGCTGGCGGACACGTACGCCAGCTACAAGGATGCGCGAAAGACGAGCGCCCAGGTGCTGGCGAAGAACGAGTACCCGGAGGTCCGCGCCCTCTGGTGCCAGTCCGTCGCCTACCTGCAGCGCCGCTACGCGGACGGAGAGCGCTCCGACCTCACCGCGTGCGGCAAGCACATGGAGTCCATCGAGCTGCTGGGTGAGAAGAACGTGGAGGTCATCAAGACCACCGCCGGCATCGCGCTCACCCAGCGAAGGGCCGCGGAGGTACAGGCCCGCCTGCAGGACGCCGCCAGCCGCGAGGACAACCAGGGCGACCTGGAGCTCTCCTTCCTCCTGGCGGAGTCCTACGCGCAGCAGAAGGACATCCCCAACGCCGTCGCCACGCTGACCAAGCTGCTGGAGAAGGACGCGAAGTCCGCCAAGGCCCACCACGCGCTGGGCAACCTGTACCAGGCGCAGGGCAAGGCCGACGAGGCCGCCAAGGCCTACGCGGAGGCGCTCGCCGCGGATCCGCAGCACGCCGCCTCCGCGGTGGAGCTGGCCGCGGTGGAGCTGCTGGTGCGCAAGTCGAACATCGAGCAGGGCGCCCAGGCCGTGGAGAGCGCCCTGAAGCTCCAGGACGCGCTGGGGCCCGCCGAGCGCGCCCGCGCCCTCGGCCTCAAGGGCATGGCCCTCTTCCAGCAGTTCAAGCCCAAGGAAGCGGAAACGGAGCTGAAGGAGGCCCTCAAGGCCAACCCGGACTCCGAGTTCATCAAGGCCCAGCTCGCCCAGGTGCTGCGCTCGCAGCGTGACTACGACGGCGCGCTGCCGCTCTACGCCTCGCTCGCGAAAGAGGACAAGGACAACCTGGAGTTCGTGGACGGCCACATCACCGCGCTGGTGATGACGGGCAAGATGCAGGACGCGCTCACCGCCGTGGAGGCCGCCAGCAAGAGCTTCCCCAACGAGGCGCGCATCGCGTACCTCTACGGCCGCATCGAGGACGCGCTCGACAAGCCCACGGAGGCGGAAGGCCACTTCAAGCGCGCCAACGCCGCCGACGCGAAGCTGGTGGACGCGGGCCTGTACCTGGGCCGCCTGTATCTCCGGCAGCACCGCAACGCGGACGCGCGCGGCCTGCTGGAGGCCGCCGCGCAGCAGGCGCCGGAGCACGCGGGCGTGCACGCGGGCCTGGGAGAGCTGGCGCTCGCGGAGAACAACAGCCTGCTCGCGCAGCAGGAGTTCGACCGCGCCGTACAGCTGGACCCCAACCTGGCGGACGCCCACCTGGGCCTGTCACGCGTGGCCCTGCTCAATGGCGACGCCACCCGCGCGGAGACGGAGGCCAACCGCGCCCTGGAGCTGGATCCGCACCTGTTGAAGGACGGCCGGCTGCAGCGCGGCCTGGTCCTCTGGCGGCTGCACCGGCTGGACGAGGCCGCCGCGGAGCTGGAGAAGGCCAAGGCGGAGGACCCCCGCTCCATCACCACGCCCATCACCCTGGGCGCGGTGCTCCTGGAGAAGGGCGACCTGGCCGGCGCGGAGAGCAACCTGGGCCTCGCGCTGCGCAACGAGCCGTCCAACCACGAGGCGCTCTACTACCTGGGCCTCGTGCGCGCGAAGCGCGCCGAGTACACCCAGGCGCTCGACAGCATGAAGACCGCCGTGGACCGCGCGCCCAAGCGCCCGGACTACCACTACGCGTACGGCGTCATCCTGCGCGACGCGAAGCGGCTGCCGGACGCCGTCGAGCAGTGGAAGGCCGCCGTGGAGCTGGAGCCCAACTACGCGGACGCGCATGAGGCCCTGGGCCACGCCCACCTGGAGCGCGCCCAGTTCGACGACGCCATCGCCTCCTTCGAGGCGGCGCTCAAGGCGGATCCGCAGCGCACACGGGTGATGGGCGCCATCGGCGACGTGCTCTTCAACGCCGCCCGCTGGGACGACGCCGTTCGCCGCTACCAGGCGGCGCTCAAGGCGGATCCGAAGCTCACGTACGTCTACTACAAGGTCGCCCGCGCCTTCACGGAGCAGGCCCAGTACGCCAAGGCCATCGACTGGTACAAGAAGGCCACCAGTGTCGAGCCGGACAACGCGCAGTCCTTCTACTACCTGGGCTTCGCCTACAAGGAGCGCAACAAGCGCAAGGACGCCATCACGGCCTTCAAGGAGTACCTGGTGAAGAAGCCGGACGCGGCGGACAAGAAGGACATCGAGGACGAAATCTACGACCTCGAACACTGACCGGGACTGGCGGGCGGGCCTCTCGTTCCAGGCCCGCCCACCCCTCCGGTAGACCAGCGGCGGGGCCCTTCCGGTCAGCCCCCGGGGCCTGGGGGCGTCCGGCCTTGAGCACCCGGTGCGTGGTGAGCCTTGCCGGCCCACGCCCGGGATGACTACAAGGCGAGCCCCTATGCTGGACCTCCGGAACGTTGCGCAGAACTTCGATGCGGTCGTCGCCCGACTGAAGACTCGGGGCGGCAGCCTGGACCTCGGCCCCTTCCAGTCGCTCTTCCTGGAGCGCCGCGACCTCTATGTCTCCATGGAGGCGCTGGCCGCGCGCCGCAACGCCGCCAACGAGGAGATGAAGCGCAAGGCCAAGGAGGATCCGTCCGCCATGGAGAAGCTGCGCGGCGACCTGCGCGGCGTCTCCCAGGAGATCAAGGAGAAGGAGTCCCGCCTCAAGGAAGTCGAGGACGAGCTCAACCGCATCCTGCTGGTCATCCCCAACGTGCCCCACGACTCCGTCCCGGTGGGCGCGAGCGCGGACGAGAACGTCCAGGTGAAGACCTGGGGTGAGAAGCCGAACCTGCTCTTCACGCCGAAGCAGCACTTCGAGCTGGGCGAGTCGCTGGGCATGCTCGACTTCGAGCGCGCCGCGAAGGTGTCCGGCAGCCGCTTCACCTTCTACAAGGGCGCCCTGGCGCGGCTGGAGCGCGCGCTCGTCACGTTCATGATCGACGTGCACACGTCCAAGGGCTACACGGAGCTGCTCCCGCCCTACCTCGTGCTGCGCGAGACGATGATGGGCACGGGCCAGCTGCCCAAGTTCGAGGACGACGCCTTCAAGACGTCCGGCGACCCCGAGCGCTTCCTCATCCCCACCGCGGAAGTCCCCGTGACGAACTACCACGCGGACGAAATCCTGGAGGGCGACCAGCTCCCCATCCGCTACTGCGCCTTCAGCCCGTGCTTCCGCGCGGAGGCCGGCGCCGCCGGACGCGACACGCGCGGCCTCATCCGCCAGCACCAGTTCCACAAGGTGGAGCTGGTGAAGTTCTCCCAGCCGGACAAGAGCCTGGAAGAGCTGGAGGCCATGACGGATGACGCGTGCGACATCCTCCGCCGGCTGGGGCTGCACCACCGCGTGATGCTGCTGTGCACCGGGGACATGGGCTTCGGCGCGCGCAAGACGTACGACATCGAGGTCTGGCTGCCCGGCCAGGGCGCGTACCGGGAGATTTCGTCCTGCTCGGACTGCGGCGACTTCCAGGCCCGCCGCGCGAAGATCCGCTTCCGCCCCCAGAAGGGGGACAAGCCCCAGATGCTGCACACCCTCAACGGCAGCGGGCTGGCCGTGGGGCGCACGAGCATCGCCATCCTGGAGAACTTCCAGCGGGAGGACGGAAGCGTCGCCATCCCGGAGGCGTTGGTGCCGTACATGGGCGGGCTGAAGGAATTGCGCCCCCTCTAAGTAGGTCGCCAGAAGTTCCGAGACAAATCCGGGTCGCATGCGCAGTTTCTGGAGCATGCGACCGGCAAGGAGCCCTGCCGAGCTGGGGCTGACAGCATACGACATGCGGAAGCTGGAGCGGG
>NZ_RAWQ01000363.1:0-4912 GCF_003668965.1 Corallococcus sp. AB030 | reverse complement strand
ACTCAAGGGGGGGCATGGGACATGGGGAGGGCACGGGCTTTGGGCTGAGCGCGCGTCCGGCCGGCGCCTTCGTCATCCGCGGAGACAGGGTGTCGTGGCTGCCTGTCGTGGAGCCCACGCGCATCATCCTCGGCCTGCAGGTGCTGGCTGGCATCGCCCTGCTCGTCCACTCACTCACGCGGCAGCGTGGCCATGACCGTCACGTTTTCGCTGCCTAGAGAGGACATCACATCGCTGGCCGGACGCCGCCTACCAACAGCTCTCCCAAACCGTCAGGAACAAGCGAGCGGGAGTCGGGTCACGTGCCCTGGAATCGAAGCGCGACTTCCTTCAGGTGTGTTCGGCACATGAAGAGATAGGCCGTCCACACATCGCCCCAACTGGCATCCGTCACATCAGAGGGAGAGAGCTGCAGCAGCAGTTCCATCAGCTCCCCACAAACGGTGCATCGTGGTGTCTGGTCTGGGCCGTTCACCCAATTGGGATATCCGCCGAGCACGACCCCTCTGTTGCGTGAGTGGGGTTTCTCGCGGGCGTGGGTTAGCTCACTGGCGACTCGAGCCACCACGTGCCAGTTCTCCCACGCCTGCCGAGCACCGGAGTTTCCGGGGACTCGGTCCCAGAGCGGGGGACAGTGCACCTCGAACCCAACGTCATCAGGGAGCGATTGTTCGAGTCGTGGGGTCACGAATCGAGGCTCGAACTCTTGCCAGTGGTAGCCTTTGGAGGCATCCGGCTCCAGTCGGAGTTCGCATGCCTGGGAAGGCGAGAGCGACGGGTACGCCATCACCCGAAATCCTTCCCGCTCCTTGATTCCGTCCCGCGGCTTTTTGGGGTGCAGCGGGCCGCAGTCCCAGCAGTAGAAGAACGTGAAGAAGGCGATGCCGAGCGTGGGCGAGTGCCGAGCGTCTCGTACATGGTTCACCTGCGCAACGAAGCTCAGGAGATGGCCGCGGTCACAGATGGGCCACCGTTCGCCACCGCGCCCCGTGGGCACGCCACCGAAGCGCGTGGCAAGCAGCGAGTCGTCGCGGGAGGAAGCTCCCGGCACCAGCATCGTGCGCTGGCGAATCAACGGACGTAGCCATCGACCGACCTCGTCCGCGCTGAGGGCATCGATTTTGTCGCTCCGGGCCTTGGACATGGGCGGTGAACGTAGCCTGCCGGGCAGACGGAGCGAAGGCGCGCGGGCAATTGCATCCAGCCCCAACCGTGAGTCGCGGACGGACATCCACTCGCTTCTAGCGCAGCGCCGCGAGGGCCGCGCCGACCTTCGCCACCGTCACCGACACGGGCGTCGTCACCTCCGGAGCGAAGATGGCCACGCGGAGCTCCTCGAAGGCCCACCGCAGCTCCTGCGCCGCCTCCTGGTCACGCGCGGTGGTGGACCTGGCGAGGAAGGTCTCCCACAGGGGGAGGAAGGGCGCGGCCTTGCCTGCGTCCTTGGCGGGGTTCGCCACCGCACGCGCCAGCCGTGCCTGGGCCGCGCGGAGGTAGCGCGAGTAGTGCAGCAGTCGTACGAGGGGAATCCACTCGATGAGGTTCGCGGGGAACAACTGCCCGAGCTGCGAGCGGATGTCCCGCACGGCCGCCGCGCCGCTCGGCCCCTTGGAGGCCGCCTTGAGTGCGGCGAGCGTCGCAGCGAGCTCCGAGGAGGTGACGACGACGGCGTTCGCCCAGTCACGGGCCTCACGCTCGATGCGCGGTGAGCCCTCTTGGACCAGCGCCTCGAAGGCTGCCTTCGTGCGGGGCAGTGGCGCACCCGGTGCGAGCTTGAACGCATCGTCGACGCTGCGTGCGAGGACGAGCGCCTTGAAGGCGTCAGCCTTGCCCCGCGCGGGCGGCGCGCCGTCCAGGGTCGGGAAGGGGAGCGGCATGCGCGCGGCGCTGACGGCCACGTGTCCGCGCGCGGCGAGCATCAGGAGCCGGCGGACCCCCGTTCGCGTGGCCGCGTCGGCGGCGGCGGAGGTCTCGAGCAGCACCAGGTCCACGGCAGCGCCCCGGTCGACGAGCGCGGGATAGCTGCGGACCTCGAGCCCACCGATCCGCCGGGTAACAAAGGGGGGCAGCTCGCCGAAGGTCCAGGCCGTCAGCCCCTTGCGCTCCCAGTCCGCAGTCGGTGCCACGCTGCGCAGCGCCGCCCGTGCATGTCCCCCGTGCTGCTCGAGCAGCGCGTCGGCGTCGCGGCTGCGTGCGAGCTCCTTTCCCCGCTCGTCGAGCACCCGGAGCGTGATGCGCAGGTACGGTGGCACGGCATCCGCCCGGAAGGACTCCTCGGGCACGTCCACGCCGCACAGCCGTGACACCGCACGCGCGAGCGCGGGAATCATCGGCCCGCGGAAGGGCACCAGTTCCTTTTCGAGGCGGTCGACCAGGGCCGGCACCGGCCCCAGTTGCTTGCGCAGGGCGCGGGGAACCTGATCGAGCAGGGCGGTGAGCTTCTCCCTCTGCCACCCGGGGATGGTCCAGTCGAGCTCACCTGGGACGAGCTGCGCGAGCAGCAGCAGCGGCACGCTCAGGGTGATGCCGTCGTCATCGGCCGAGGGGTCGAAGGTGTACGTCACCGGTACGGACGCGCCGTGCAGGGTGATGGAGTCCGGGTAGTGCGCCGGGGACAGGCCCGGGTCGTGCGAGAGGGCATCCTCCATCGAGAGGATGAGCACGTCGGGGTCGGCCGCCTCGGCCTTGCGGCGCCAGGCCTCGAAGCCCGCTCCGTCCGTCACGTCCGCCGGGACGCGCTGGTCGAAGAACGTCAGCAGCGCCTCGCTGTCGAGCAGCTCGCTGCGCCGGGCCTTGTCCCGCAGGCGCGCCACGCGATCGAGCACCTCTTGGTTCTCCTCCTGGAACGCCCCCCGGGTGCGGTACTCGCCGCGCACCAGGGCATGCTCGAGGAACATCAGCCGTGCCCGGGCGGGGTCCATGCTGGACAGGGACACGGGGCGCTCCTTGAAGACCTGCAGCCCGAAGAGGGTCGCGTTCTCCTTCACGATGGCGCGCGCGGACTTCTCCGACCAGTGCGGTTCGGAGTAGCTGCGCTTGAGCAGGTGGGGGGCCGCCGACGCGAGCCACTCCGGTTCGAGCTTCGCCACCGTGCGCGCGAACAGCTGGGTCGTCTCCACGAGCTCGAACGCCATCGCCCAGGCAGGGGGCTTCTTCGAGAGCGCCGACGAGGGATGGACCATGAAGCGCGTCTGCTTCGCGCCCGTGTAGTGGCGCTGCTCCGGATTCCACTGGCCGATGCGGGACAAGAGCCCGGTGAGGAGCGCCTGGTGCAGGACGTCCCCGCGCGCCGGGGCGCCCCGGCCCTTGCGAGGCAGGCGCAGCTCGCGGACGGTCTCCTCGAGCTGGCGCTGGACGTCTCGCCACTCGCGCACCCGCAGGAAGGACAGGAAGTTGTCCCGGCACACGCGCCGCAGATGGGACGTCCCGCGCTCCTCGGCCTCGCGCACGAACGCCCACAGCTTGAGCAGCCCCGTGAAGTCCGAGTGCTCGTCACGGAAGCGCCGGTGCAGCTCGTCCGCCTTCTGCGCGAGCTCCCGTGGCCGCTCGCGCGGGTCCTGCAGGTTGAGCGCCGCGGCGACGATGAGCACCTCGTCCACGCACCCGTACTCGGCGCCGGCGAGAATCATCCGCGCGATGCGCGGGTCCACCGGGAAGCGCGCGAGCTGGTGCCCGAGCGGCGTCAAGGTGCGCTCCTTGCCCTCGATGGCCCCGAGCTCCTCGAGCACCCGCCAGCCCTCGGCGATGGCCCTCGGCTGGGGCGGGTCGAGGAAGGGGAAGTCCTCGACGTCACCGAGGCCGAGGGACTTCATCCGCAGGATGACCCCCGCGAGCCCGGTGCGTTTGATCTCCGGGTCGGTGAAGGCGGGCCGCGTGGTGAAGCTCACCTCGTCGTAGAGGCGCACGCAGATGCCCTCTCGCACGCGGCCGCAGCGCCCCTTGCGCTGGTCGGCGCTGGCCTGGGAGACCGGCTCGATTTGCAGGCGAGTGGTGCCCGAGCGTGGGTCGTAGCGCGACAGGCGCGCCACCCCCGTGTCCACGACGTACACGATGCCCGGGATGGTGATCGACGTCTCCGCGACGTTGGTGGCGAGGATGACCCGTCGCTGGGGGATGGTGGCGAAGACGCGCGACTGCTCGGAGGCCGACAGGCGCGAATACAGGGGCTGCACCACTGTGCCGCGGAGCTCGCGCGCGTTCAGGGCATTCTCGGCCTCGCGGATCTCCCGCTCGCCAGGGAGGAACACGAGCACGTCCCCGTCCGGGTCGAGCGAGAGCACGTTCGCCACCGAATCGGCGACGGAGTCGGCGAGCTCGTCGTCCTCGGGGGGCGGCTCATAGAGCACGTCCACCGGAAAGGTACGGCCCTCCACCTGGATGACGGGAGCGCCCCCGAAGAACTGTGAGAAGCGCTCGGTCTCGATGGTGGCCGAGCTCACCACCACCTTGAGGTCGGGGCGTCTGGGGAGGATGCGCCTGAGCCACCCGAGCAGGAAGTCGATGGTGAGGCTGCGCTCGTGGGCCTCGTCGAGCACGATGGTGTCGTAGCGGCTCAGCAGCGGGTCGCTGTGGATCTGCGCGAGCAGCACGCCGTCGGTCATGAACTTCACGGCCGTCCGCCGGGTCGAGCGGTCCTCGAAGCGGATCTGATAGCCGACGTCCGTACCCAGCTCCGTGCCGAGCTCGCGAGCCACGCGCGCCGCCACGCTCGTCGCGGCGATACGCCGGGGCTGGGTGACGCCAATCTGGCGCGGGCGGCCGCGCCCCATGGCGAGCAGGATCTTCGGCAGCTGCGTCGTCTTCCCCGAGCCGGTGGCCCCCGCGACGATGACCACCTGATGGGCGGAGATGGCCGCGGTGATGTCCTCCACCCGGCTCGAGATGGGGAGCTCGGGGGGGAAGCGCAGGGTGG